>NZ_PSVA01000008.1:0-131973 GCF_002932155.1 Rathayibacter sp. AY1F9
GTACATCCCCGGGGTGCCGGAGGTGGTCGTCCCGCACGAGTGGGTGCTCGACGGCGTGCTGCCGCCACTGCTGTACGCGGCGGCGCTCAGCGTCCGGCGCAGTGGTGCCGGAGTCGGCGCCCGGTGTGGAGTCCTGGACGCGGATCGACCCGCCCTCCTGGGCGATGCGGACCACGAACGGCTCGGCCTCGGGATCGCCGAAGGTCTGCGTCCACAGCTGACGGCCGTCGGCGGTGCGGACCTCGCGGGGCGCGTCGATCGCGCCTCCGTCGGCGTCCAGAACGAGGAGCTCGGTGTCCTCCGTGGTCGCCTCGAGGCGGACCGCCGTTCCCGCCATCGTGGCGACGGACACGTGCCCGTAGCCGATCCAGAGGTCCAGCGGCTCGCCGGAGGTCTCGTAGCCGGGTGCGACCGTGACGCGCAGGTCGCTCGCCGCGAGCGTCGCGTAGCGGCCGGGAGCGGCGCTCGAGAAGCCGTAGGTGCCCAGCACGGGGAGCAGCTCGCGGTCGGTCGGCAGCACGGCGGCGCAGGCGGCCGTGACCAGCGCGACCGTCGCGAGGGCGACCAGCGCGCTCGCGCGCCTCCGGAACAGGCCGGCGAGCACGATCACCACGGCGAGCACGAGCGCGGCCGAGGCGGCTCCGACGACGAGGGCCGTCGGCCCGGAGGCGGTGAGCGAGACCAGTGCGCCGGTCAGTGCGGCGGCGCCCAGGGCGAGCAGCGTGAGGCTCGCCCGCAGCCGGGGGTTCGCGGCGCGTCGGAGGCGCTGGCGCTCCAGGCGCGCGGCGGTGACGGCGGCGGCGGCGACTCGCGCCTCCTCCGCCCGGGCGCGGGCCGTCTCGCGGGCCGTCGCGCTCTGCTGGGCGCGGAACGCCTCCCGCTCGGCCCGCCACGCCTCCTGGCGCTCGCGCCACTCGGCGACGGCCTCGGGGGACGAGGGGCGCTCGTCCTGCAGGCCGGGGTCGGCGGGAGCGGAGGGCGCGGGGTAGGGGAGCGTCGCGGAGGGGTGTGCGGACGGGGAGCCCGGGGCCGGGTGAGCGGCCGCGTCGTCCGATCGCCGGCTCCGCCGCACGATCCAGACCACGAAGGCCACGATCAGCCCGAGCACCACGAGCGACCACAGCGTCCGCCCGGTCGCGGGCGCCCAGGGCATCGCCCCGGTGTACGCGCCGCCGAGCGACCAGAAGCCCTGCGCCACCGGCAGCATCGAGGCGAGCACGAGGACGCCGATCCCGGCGTGCACCCGGTCGAGCGAGCCGCGGAGCAGCCGCTCCACCGGCAGGGCGCCGTCCTGGTCGGGCAGCAGCAGCCAGGCCGCGGCGTAGAGGAGGAGCGCGGGCCCGCCCAGCACCGCGACGACGAGCACGATCCCGCGCACGATCAGCGGGTCGATGCCGAGCCGGTCGGCGATCCCCGCGCAGACGCCGCCGATCCAGCCGGGACGGCGGGGCAGGTCGAGGCCGCGCAGCCAGAGCACGAAGCGGTTCTCGGGCGCGGGGGGCGGATCGGCGGGGCCGGGGGCTCCCGGGCCGGGGCTCTCGGGGCCGGCGCTGTCCGGGCCGGCGCTGTCGGGTCCGGCCGCTCCGGGATCCGTCCCGATCGGCGTCGTCGCTGTGCTTGCCGCCTCCGTGCCGTCCGGCTCCGCGGAGCCCGGCGGGGTCGTGCTCTGTCCTGTCATGCTGCGAGTCTCCCGTGCGCTCCAGGGCCCGGACCATCGGGGGAACCCCTGATCCGACCCCGAGAGCACCCCCGATCGTGCGACCGACCTGTTTGGATGCAGGGGTGAGCACAGTCCCCGGCACCGCCGTCCGCCCCCCGCTGCAGCGGCCGCGGACGATGCTGCTCGGCGGAGTGTGCACCGCGGTCGCCGACCACCTCGGCTGGAGCGTGCGGAGGACCCGCCTCCTGGCCGTCCTCACGACCGCGCTCGGCGGGGGCGGCGCGCTCCTCTACCTCTGGCTCTGGGCCCTGGTGCCCCTCGCGCCGCTCGACTCGCGCGACGCGGATCCGGCCGTCCGCCGCTCCGCTCCCGTGGCCGGCCTGCTGACCCTCGCCGCCGCCGTCGCGGCGCTCGCCGTGCTGATCACCGTCGACAGCGGCGACGACGCCGACATCACGCGCGCGCTCGTCGCCGTCGGCCTGCTCGCGGGAGGAGCCGTCGGCTGGAGCCTCGGGCTCGACCGCGGCGACGCCGTCCGCCCCGCCCGGTACGGCTCCGCGGTGCGCCTCGCCTCCTGCGCGCTGCTGGTGCTCGCCGGAGCGGCCGTGCTCACCGGCCGCCCGAGCGCCCTCAACGCGGTCCTCGCCGTGGGCGTGCTGCTGATCGCCGCCGGCGTGCTGGCCGCGCCCCGGGTGGTGACCCTCTGGTCCGAGCTGATGGGCGAGCGCGCCGCCCGCGTGCGCGAGGAGCAGCGGGCCGAGATCGCCGCGCACCTGCACGACTCCGTGCTGCAGACCCTCGCGCTCATCCAGAACCGCGCCGGAGCCTCGAGCGAGGTCGCCCGCATCGCGCGCGCCCAGGAGCGGGAGCTGCGCGACTGGCTGTTCGAGCGCGACGTCCCGGTCGCCAACGACCTGGCCGCCGAGGTCCGGGCGATCGCCGCCGCCGTCGAGCTCGACTACCCCGTGCACCTCGAGGTGGTGGCCGTCGGAGCGTCCGTCCCCGGCGCCGCCGCGCTCCTCGCCGCGACCCGCGAGGCCGTGCTCAACGCGGCCCGGCACGCGGGCGGCGACGTCTCGGTGTACCTCGAGTCCTCCGTGCAGGGCGTCGACGTGTTCGTGCGCGACCGCGGCCCCGGCGTCGTCCTCGACGAGGTGCCCGGCGACCGCCTCGGCATCCGCGAGTCGATCATCGGCCGGATGGCGCGCGCGGGCGGCAGCGCGACCGTGCGCCCCGGAGTCGGCGGCACCGGCACCGAGGTGCATCTGCGGCTCCCCGCGGAGGTCGAGCGGTGACCCGCGTGCTGCTGGTCGACGACCACTCCATCTTCCGCTCCGGCCTGCGGGCCGACCTCTCCCCCGAGCTCGAGGTCGTCGGGGAGGCGGCCGACGTCGACTCCGCCGTCGGCCTGGTCGCCTCGCTCGCGCCCGAGGTGGTGCTGCTCGACGTGCACCTGCCGGGCGGTGCGGGCGGAGGCGGGGCCGAGGTGCTGCGGCGCAGCGCCGGGTCGTCGTCGCGCTTCCTGGCGCTGAGCGTCTCGGACGCTGCGGAGGACGTGGTCGGCGTGATCCGCGCCGGTGCCCGCGGCTACATCACCAAGGCCAGCTCCGGAGCCGAGGTCAGCCGGGCCGTGCTCGCGGTGGCGGGCGGGGACGCCGTGTTCTCGCCGCGCCTGGCCGGCTTCGTGCTCGACGCCTTCGGGGCGCTGGCGGGCGAGCAGGCGGAGTCGGGGGACGAGCTCGACCGGCTCTCGGCCCGCGAGCGCGAGGTGATGCGCCTGATCGCCCGCGGCTACGCCTACAAGGAGGCGGCAGCCGAGCTCTTCATCTCGGTCAAGACGGTCGAGTCCCACGTCTCCGCCGTCCTCCGCAAGCTGCAGCTCTCCTCCCGCTACGAGCTCACCGCCTGGGCCTCCGCCCGCCGCCTGCTCTGAGGCGCGGCATATGCGGTTTGTGGCAGCGCCAGGGCTGGGGGTAACTCAGCGGGTGGGGCGGCGGTAGGCCTGATCGATGCGCTTGGCAGCCGCGGCCAGCTGCTCTGGCGTCGTGCGCCGCTTGTCCGCCGAGCGGGCCTCGCTCGTGGTGATACGGCCGACCACTGCCCGACGTCGACTGCTCTTGTCCGCCATCATCGCTCCTACTCCGGTCCTGCTGCATGGAGGACCTCGTCATCACTGTTTACCGCCAACCTACGACACTGGATCAGGCCTGTGACCGTCAAGGCGCAGAGAACGGCCGTCCAGATGCCTCCGGCGAACCAGACGCTGTTCCCTATGCCTGCGCCCATTCGCAGAGCGATCGCCGCGGCGAGGACGACGTACACCAGCGCGAGGCTCGCGACCGAGATTCGTAGAGGCCGAAGCAGCCGAGCTGCAACCGGATTCTCCTGGTCGCGGCTCAGGAAGCCGAGGAGGACGGCGATCGCCGCGAGGAAGATGGGAGTGATGGAGGGGGCATCCGGCTCGAAGATTCGGGACGAGAAGCCGGCGAACCATCCTCCCCAAAGCATGACCGCGGAGGCAGTTGCGGCGACCGCGGTCCATGGGAGGAGGCCGTAAGGGCTGGTCCGCAGCCGGATGACCGCGCGATCGGGGGATGGCGTCTTGTCGTCCTTCCGAGTCGCGACGTGACAGACCACTCCAGGCCGCATATCGCGTTCGACGACCACCCCGAGACTCTCGAGTGTCACCTCGTCACCCAGGAGCCCGCGGGGCGTGTGGACCTCGAGATGGGTGGACTCCGCAACGATGCTTCCAGCGTTCAGCGGAATCTCGAGGGATGCGCTCGACAGCCCAAAGGCTGAGGTGACCCACTGCCACCATGGAAGGCGCTGGTCGCGAGCGCCACCGACGAGCTCCCAGTGCGTCGAGTACTTGACGATCTGCCGCGTCCCGGCGGCAGGCAGCGGGAACAACCCGGCGAGGAGGAAGTTCCTTGCGAGCAAGGCCAGAAGCTCAACTGTCTGCGGCGCCCGGGCAGCATCGATGCGGATCCTTGTTCCTTCCCAGACTCCGCCGTCGAGGAAATCCGAAAGCCTCTTGTCGCTGTCCGAGTCGTTCTTGCTGTGTACGACCGTGCGGATGATGACTCGAGCATCGTGCGAGGGTGCCTCTCCGAGCTCCAGCGTCCAGGCAGCGACGACGGCAGCGACCGCCGCGCGCCCGTTCACCTCAGTGTCGGCGATCGGGAGGGGTTTCGAGCCGTCCACGAACGAGTCGAAATCCTGGAGCCTAGCCTTCTGTACCATCGCGAGGGGAACGAAAAGCAGGGGATCGGCCCCCGGGGCCCGGGACGTCACCTGTAGCCGGTCGTCTTTAGGAACAGTGATGTCCAGAGAGACGCGGCGTCGACTGAGTGGCCCGTCCGAGAGGCGCAGGCTCTCGACACGACGGTGCTGCCAGGTCGAGGAGTTGGTGATCATCCAGAGGATCACCTCTCCGAACTCGTTCGATTCGGCCATGTTCATTCTCTTCCTGCCCCGCCCGGTCGTTGCGGTCACGTTACCGGCGCCCGCTCCTGCGCGGTCGGCTTTGACGCGTGGCGCCGCGGCCCTGCTCGTCACCCGGTCTGCGCGCTGCTTCGTTCGTGCGGCAGCACGGGAGGAGATCGCAGGGCACCGTTCCATCCCCACCGCGCGAGCCGCGGCTCCGCTCGCGCGCGAGCAGTCAACCCCGTCCCTCCTCCCGCTCCTGCCGTCCGACACTGTCGGGACACGACAGGAAAGGACGATCCGATGGTGACCACCACCCCCGCTCTCCCGACCCTGGCCGAGCTCCTCCGCGACTCCCGGCCCGTGTCGCAGCTCTACGTCGACCTCGCGATCGACTCCGGGGATCCGCCGGACATCTCGCTCGAGCGCGCCACGTCCCTCGGAGACGAGCTCGCCCGCCAGGGTGCGCCCCAGGCCGACATCCGGGCCCTCACCGCTCTGCTCGAGGGGGCCGGGCGCCCCCAGGGCGGCTGCTGCCTCTTCGCGGTCGCCGTGGACGGGAGGGTCGTGCTGAGCGAGGTGCTGCCGGGTCGGCCGGTCGCGCCCGAGGGCGTCTCCTACAGCCCGCTCCCGGACATCGTGCCGCTGCTGCAACACCGGCCCGACCTGCGCGTCCTCGTCGTCGAGACCTCGCGGGACGGCGGCGAGATCCGCCTGCACCGCCTGGGCGCGCAGCGACCCGAGGCCGAGCAGGCCGTGCAGGGCCGCACCGACACCCTCCACAAGGCGCAGGCCGGCGGCTGGCGGCACGACCGGTTCCACCACCACGCGGAGGAGATCTGGCGGCGCACGCAGGCCGAGCTCGCCGCCGCGGTGGACGAGCTCGTGCGCGTGCACCGGCCGCGCCTGCTGGTCGTCGCGGGGGACATCCACGCCCGGCAGCTGCTCGCGCAGCAGCTCTCGCCGAGCAGCGCCGCGATCCTGGCCGTCGAGCCCGTGAACACGCGAGCCGCCGGCAGCGAGGAGGGGGCGCTGGAGCGGTTCGTCGACGAGCAGCTCGACCGGATCCTGCTGCGCGAGAAGGAGGACGTGCTCGACGCCCTGCGCACCGGGGAGCCGCGCCGCACCGTCGAGTACTCGCTCGGCGCGATCGTCACGGCGCTGGCCTCGGCGCAGGTCGAGACGCTGGTGCTCGACCCCGGCCGGCTGCGCGAGCGCGCTCTGCTGGCGCTCGCCGCGGAGCCGTGGGTCGCGTCGGCCCCGGAGGAGGCGCTGGGCGCCGAGGTGATCGACTCCGTCGACGCCGCCCTCGCGCTGGCCCGCGCCGCCGTGCTCACGGACGCGCGCGTGCTCGTCACCGACTCCCGCACCGCTCCGGAGGGGATCGACGTGGTGACGCTGCCGCACGGCGCCGACGCCGCGGCGATCCTCCGCTGGCGCACCGGCCCGCCGGTCCCGGGGGCCTGAGCGGCGGGTCCCCGAGCGTGACAGGGCCCGGGCCCCGATCCTGTGATCGGTCCCGGGCCCTGTCGAGGCTCACGCCTGCTGGTCGTCCTCGCCCTCGGCGGCCGCGCGGCGGCGCGCTCCGAGGCCGAGCGCGGTGGCGCCCGCGGCCAGGAGCGCGGTGGCGCCCGCGATCAGGCCGACGCTCTCGACTCCGGTCGAGGCCAGCCCGCCGCCCGAGCCGCCGACGGGCAGCGGGGTCGGCGTGCCGGTCGGCGCGGTCGTGGGCACCGGGGACGGAGCAACGGTGGGCGCCGCAGTCGGCCCGGCGGTCGGTGCCGTGGTGGGAGTCGCCGTGGGCGCGGTGGTCGGCGGGGTCGTCGGTGCCGTGGTCGGCCCGGCGGTCGGCGTCGGAGTCGGCGCCACGACCTGCGACGCCGGCAGGATCTGCACGATGGTCGGACGCGGTGCCGCCACCGCTCCCGCCGCCGTCGATCCGTAGTCCGGGAAGAACGAGGTCGGCGCCTCGAAGGTGCCCTCCTCGCCCGGGTGCTGCACCGCCACGAACACGTGCTGGTCGAGGTCGTGGACGATCGGTCCGCAGGTCTCGGCGTCGCGGGGCACCGAGAGGAACTGCTCCACCCTGCCGCGCGTCGCGCCCTCGAGCGCGACCTTGAAGAGCCCGTCGTTGTAGCCGATGCCGCTCGGGGCGCCGTCGGTCGAGATCCAGAGGTTCCCGACCGAGTCGAAGGCCAGGTTGTCCGGGCACGAGATCGGCGAGACCTGGTCCGCCGGGAAGCCGGAGAAGTAGACGACGTCGCCCTGCGCCTGGTCGCCGCAGAGCATCAGCAGGTTCCAGGTGAAGGTGCGGCCGGTCTGGTCGCCGCCGTCCTCGATGATCTCGACGATGTGGCCGTCGCGGTTCTCGGTGCGCGGGTTGACCTCGGTCGCGCCCTCCTTGGCGCCCTCGGTGCCGCGGGCGGAGTTGTTGGTGCAGGCCACGTAGATCCGGCCGCTGACCAGGCTGGGCTGCACGTCCTCGCAGCGGTCCATCTTGGTCGCGCCCGCGGCGTCCGCCGCCTGGCGGGTGTGCACGAGCACCTCGGCGACGCTCATCCCGGCGATCGTCGAGGCGCCGTTCAGCACCAGGGGCAGCCACTCGCCGATGCCGTCGAAGCCGCCGTCCGAGGGGACCGCCCCGGTGCCGGTGATCTCGGCCACGGGGGAGTCGCCGGTGAAGCGGGCGACGTAGAGGTCGCCCTCCTCCAGCAGGGTCTTGTTGTGGGCGCGGTCGCCCTCGATGTAGCGCTTCGTCGAGACGAACTTGTAGAGGTAGTCGAAGCGCTCGTCGTCCCCCTGGTACGCGACCACGCGGCCGTCCGGGGCGATGATGACGTTCGCGCCCTCGTGCTTGAGCCGGCCGAGCGCCGTGTGCTTCTTCGGCGTGGAGTCGGGGTCGAAGGGGTCGAACTCCACGATCCAGCCGAAGCGGTTCGGCTCGTTCTCGTAGCCCGGGGTGCGGGCGTCGAAGCGGGGGTCGTCGAGCTCCCAGAGGCGCGAGGTCTCGGAGTCGGCGAGGCCGTAGCGCTTCTCGGCGTCGCTCGTGCCGACGGCGCGGAAGTAGCCGTTGAAGTTCTCCTCGCCCGAGAGGATCGTGCCCCACGGCGTCGTGCCCCCGGAGCAGTTGCCGAGCGTGCCGAGCACGGTGCGGCCCTCGGGGTCGGCGACCGTCTTCAGCAGGTCGGTGCCGGCGGCGGCGCCGGTCACCTCGTAGGGGGTGTCGAGCAGGTAGCGGCGGTTGCGCTCGCCCCCGCGGACGTAGGCCCACGGGCGGTCGACCGCGGTGCGGACCAGCTCGACGACGCTGAGGCCGTGGGCGGCGCGGCCGACGGCGCGCACGCGCTCCGGCTCCGCCTCGAGCTGCGCGGCCGGGAACATGATGCTCTCGTTCGTGTACTCGTGGTTCACGACGAGCAGGGCGCGGAGGCGCTTCGAGCCCGGGATCTCGACGATGTCGGTGTAGTCGTTGTTGTAGCCGAACTGCGCGGCCTGGGCGGCCTCCGTCTGGTCGGCGATGTCGAAGGCGGGGCTGTCGGCGAAGAGCGGGTCGCCCCAGCGGATGATCGGCTGCCAGGCGAAGCCCTCGGGGACGGTGAACCGGTCGACCGTGTACGGCACCGGAGCGATCGGAGTGAAGGCGAGCGGCGAGCCGTCGGCCGAGGTCGCCACGGCCGCCTCGGCGGTGGGTGCTCCTCCGGCGGACGCGACGGCGACGGTGACCGCGCCGGCCAGGCCGAGGCCGAGGGCGCTGCGGCGGGAGAGCTGCGACGAGACGATGTCGCGGAAGTAGCTGTTGTGCGACGTGTTGCAGGTCGCGGTGGAGCAGGCGTTGGCGCACTTCAGCGCGCAGGTGACGGGGCTGCGCTTGCCGCGCACGTGGCCGGCCATCGGGAGGAGGAGCGGGCGGCGGGCGGTGTCTGACATGGAGGTCCTTCGATCACGAGCAGGAGACGCGATCGAGGCAAGCAGGGGGAGGGGGCGCCGATGCCGCCGGGTGGAGGCTCCTCCCTGAACGGATTGTGAACGTTCTCACAAGAAGGTGAGGCTCACCTTCCCTCCCCGCGGCCCTCCGAGCGCGCCTCCAGGACCGCCCCGACGTTCCCCGCGATCCATTCGACGACCGGCAGCAGACGCTCCGCCAGCTCCGCTCCCAGCGGCGTCAGCCGGTACTCGACGTGCGGCGGGACGACCGGCCGCGCCTCGCGGTGCACGAAGCCGTCCTCCTCCAGGATCCGCAGCGTCTGGGCGAGCATCTTCTCGCTGATCCCGCCGATCCGGCGCCGCAGAGCGCCCCAGCGCAGCGTGCCCGGAGCGAGCGCCGCGAGCACCAGGACGCCCCACTTGCTGGTGACGTGCCCGAAGACCTCGCGGCTCGGGCAGTCGGCGGAGTAGACGTCCCCGGCGAGCAGGGGGGAGTCGGCGATCGTCATGGAAGCTCCTCGGGACGGGGATGATGACCGTACTAACGAAATAGTGGGTACTGCATTCCGGGAAGCAGGAGGAGGATGCGCCGGTTGCACCCTCCTGGCGGCGGACCCCGCCCGCCCCACCCGTCAGGAAGGACCCCTCATGACCCTCGTCGTCACCGGAGCCACCGGCCACCTCGGCCGTCTCGCCGTCGAGCACCTGCTCGCCCGCGGCACCGCCGCCTCCGACATCGTCGCCACCGGCCGCGACGCCGCGAAGCTCGAGGCGCTCGCCGCCGACCTCGGCGTCCGAACCGCCGTCGCGGACTTCGACGACCCCGCCTCGCTCGACGCCGCCTTCTCCGGCGCCGAGGCCGTCCTCCTCGTCTCGGGCTCCGAGGTCGGCAGGCGCGTCGCACAGCACACCGCCGCGATCGACGCCGCCGTCCGCGCCGGCGCGCGCCTGGTCTACACGAGCGCCCCGAAGGCGACCACGAGCGCGCTCATCCTCGCCCCCGAGCACAAGGCTACGGAGGAGGCGATCGCCGCCAGCGGCGTCCCCGCTGTCATCCTCCGCAACGGCTGGTACAACGAGAACTACGAGCAGACCGTCGCCGAGCTCGCCTCCACCGGCAGCACCCTCTCGAGCGCCGGCGAGGGCCGCGTCGCCAGCGCCGCGCGCACCGACTACGCCGAGGCCGCAGCGGTCGCCCTGACCGACCCGTCCCTGGTCGGCACCGTGCACGAGCTCTCCGGCGACACCGCCTGGAGCTTCGACGAGCTGGCCGCGATCGTCGCCGAGGTCGCCGGACGCGACGCCGCGATCAGCCACGTCTCCTCCGACGAGCACGCCCGCGTCCTCACCGGCGCCGGCGTCCCCGAGGGCGGAGTCGGCTTCGTCGTCGGCCTCGACGCGAACATCGCCGACGGCCTCCTCGGCGGGACCGACGGCTCGCTCGCCCGCCTGATCGGGCGGCCGACCCCGCCGATCCGCGCGTACGTCGAGGAGCAGCTCGGGCGCTGACGCTCCGGCGTCCCCGTCGGCCGGGTCCGGCTCGCAGGAGCACCCCGCTCCCGCGAGCCGGACGGTGGCGCGCCCGGCCTCCCGCGGCGCCGCGCCGGTCACTCCCTTCCGCGACTCCGCACCCGCCCTCCGCGGCTCCGCGCCCGACCCGCCGCACCTCGCGCCACGGTGTCGGCGCCCCGACGTAGGCTGTCCGCCATGACCTCGACGACGCCTCGCTCCGGTATCGACCGCTCCGAACTCGACCCCGCGACGCGCCCGCAGGACGACCTCTACCGGCACGTCAACGGGCTCTGGATCGACCGCACCGAGATCCCCGCCGACAAGGCGCGCTACGGCTCCTTCCACCTCCTTCAGGAGGAGGCGGAGAAGGCCGTACGCGACATCATCGTCGAGGCGCAGACCGCGCAGCACGGCACCGAGGAGCGCCTGTTCGGCGACCTCTACGCCTCTTTCATGGACGAGGAGCGGGCCGAGGAGCTCGGCGCCGCCCCGATCGCCGACGACCTCGCCGCCGTGCAGCGGGTCGACTCGATCCCCGGCCTGCTCCGCGCGGTCGGCGCCTTCGAGCGCACCGGCGTCCCCGGGCTCTTCGGCCTCTTCGTCGACAACGACCCGGGAAGCCCTGAGCGCTACCTCGTCTTCGTCAACCAGGGCGGCCTCGGCCTGCCGGACGAGAGCTACTACCGCGAGGAGGAGTTCGCCTCCGTCCGCGAGGCCTACACGCCGTTCGTCGCGCGGATGCTGGCCCTGGCCGGCATCGACGCCGCCGAGGCCCGCGCCGAGCGCATCGTCGCCCTCGAGACCGACCTGGCCGCCGCGCACTGGGACAAGGTCCGCAGCCGCGACAGCCAGGCGACCTACAACCTCCGCTCCTGGTCCGAGGTCGAGGAGCTCGCCGCGGGCGTCGATCTCGGCGTCTGGCTCACCGCGATGGGCGCTCCGGAGGGGGCGCTCGCCGAGGTGGTCGTCCGCCAGCCGAGCTTCCTCCAGGGCCTCGCGGGCCTGCTCACCGAGGACCGGCTCCCGGCCTGGCGCGACTGGCTTTCCTGGCAGGTGATCCGCGGAGCCGCGGCCTACCTGTCCAGCGGCTTCGTCGACGCCAACTTCGACTTCTACGGCCGCACCCTCACCGGCACCCCGCAGAAGCGGGAGCGCTGGAAGCGCGCCGTCTCGCTCGTCGAGGGCTCGCTCGGCGAGGCGGTCGGCCGCACCTACGTCGCCCGCCACTTCCCCGAGACGGCGAAGGCCGCGATGGACGTGCTGGTCGCGAACCTCATCGAGGCGTACCGCCGCTCCATCGTCGACCTGGAGTGGATGAGCCCCGCCACCCGCGAGCGCGCGCTCGAGAAGCTCGCGAAGTTCACGCCCAAGATCGGCTATCCGGTGCGCTGGCGCGACTACTCCGCCCTCTCGATCGACCCGTCCGACCTGCTCGGCAACGCCCGCCGCGTGGCCGAGTTCGAGTTCGCCCGCGAGCTCGGCAAGATCGGCCGCCCGCTCGACCGCGACGAGTGGTTCATGACCCCGCAGACGATCAACGCCTACTACAACCCGGGCTTCAACGAGATCGTCTTCCCGGCCGCGATCCTGCAGTTCCCCTTCTTCGACGAGGCCCGCGACCCCGCCGCGAACTACGGAGCGATCGGCGCCGTCATCGGCCACGAGATCGGCCACGGCTTCGACGACCAGGGCTCGCGCTTCGACGGCGACGGCCGCCTCACCGACTGGTGGACCGAGGAGGACCGGGCCGCGTTCGAGGAGCGGACGAAGGCGCTCATCGCGCAGTACGACGCGCTCGCTCCCGCGACCACGCCCGGGCACCACGTGAACGGCGCCCTGACCATCGGCGAGAACATCGGCGACCTCGGCGGTCTCGGCATCGCCTGGAAGGCGTACCTGCTCTCGCTGGACGGCGAGGAGCCGCCCGTCGTGGACGGCCTGACCGGCGCCGAGCGCTTCTTCCTCTCCTGGGCGCAGGCCTGGCAGCAGAAGTCCCGCGACGAGGAGACGATCCGCCTCCTCGCCATCGATCCGCACGCTCCGGCCGAGTTCCGCTGCAACCAGATCGTCCGGAACATCGACGAGTTCTACGCTACTTTTGACGTCTCCGAAGGCGACGCCCTCTGGCTCTCCCCGAGCGAGCGCGTCACCATCTGGTAGTCGCCGACGACCACCTCCGCACCACGGACGAGGAGCCCCGGGCATCGAGAGCCGACCGATGCCGCGGGGTCGTCCGCCGATCGCGCGTCCTGCCGGCGCGTGAGGACCCAGGTCCCCCCTCCGCACGACCGCACTCCCGACCCGTAGAGGGGCCGTACCCGTGGTGATCCCCACCAGCGAGACCCGCCGTGAGAGCCGACGCAACCGCCGCGGGCGCCACAAGGGCGGCGGCGACCGCGAGAACTTCCAGCGCGGCTTCGACGCCCTCGGCCGTCTCGCGATCGACGGGGTCGTCGTCTCGGCGCGCGCCGTCGACCTGGCGACCGGCCGCACCCTGTTCGCGGTCGACGACTCCGTCTCGATGCCCACCGCCTCCCTCGGCACCGTCGTGCTGCTGATCGAGGTCGCCGCCCGGCTGGCGAACGAGCCGCAGGAGAACCTGCGCCTGGTCGACCGGACCGCGGCGGACGCGGTCTCGGGCTCCGGGCTCTGGCAGCACCTCCAGGTGCCGTCGATGCCGATCGCCGACCTCGCCGCCCTCGTCGGTGCCTCCAGCGACAACCTCGCGACCAACGTCCTGCTGCGCCGCGTCGGCCTCGATGCCGTGCGCGAGCGGGCGGAGGCGCTCGGCCTCTCCCGCACCGCCCTGCTCGACGTCGTGCGCGACGAGCGCGGCCCGGACGACGCGCCGCAGCTCTCGATCGGCTCCGCCCGCGAGCTGACCTGGCTGCTCGCCACCCTCGCGAACGGCGAGATCGTGGACGCCGCCGTGAGCTCGCGGGTGATCGGCTGGCTCTCGCTCGGCACCGACCTCTCGATGGTCGCCGCCTCGTTCGGGCTCGACCCGCTCGCCCACCGCCACCCCGACCACGGCGTCCTGCTCGTCAACGCGACCGGCACTGACGTCGGCGTCCGCGCCGAGGCCGGAGTCCTCCGCGGCCCGCGCGCCGGAGTCGCCTACGCGGTCGCCACCCAGTTCGACGACACGACCCTGCACTACCGCCTCGCGGTGCTGGAGGGCATGCGCACCCTCGGGGCCGACCTGCTCGAGTACGTGCACTGACGGCTGCCGGGGCGGAGGCTCCTCCGGAGCAGGCCGACCCCGCGGGGCCCCTCGGGTGCCCCGTCAAGTCCGTGACCGCCTCCGGGGACGCGACCTAGGCTGCCCGCAGCGGCGCCGCCTCCCGGGCGCACCGCGGAGAGGGAACCATGAGCAGCTTCGGCTTCGACGCCCCCGAGGACGTCACCGACACCACCCGCCCCGACGGCGACTCCCTGCCGGTCCCGCCGGAGGACCCGGCCGAGATCGACGACCCCGAGTCGATCGACGAGGCGCTCGACCAGGGCGCCGACGCCCGCCTCGGCGACGACCAGGACCCGCCGGAGCACCCCTTCATCCCGTCGCCCAGCTGATCGGCCGGCCGGGCGCCCCAGCGGCGCCCGGCCTTGTCCGACCTGGCTGCTCCTCCGAGCCGACTACTCCTTCGACCCCGGCTTCAGGCGGTTCGCGAGGCGCTTGATCGGGTGGGCGGGCTCGCGCTCCGCCGGATCCTCGACCTCGAGGCCGTAGAACGTGCCGATGTCGCCGACGAACGCCTTGCGGCGGGCCTTGTCGTACGCGCGGATCTCGCGGCGGAAGGCGATCACCGTCGCGACGCACATCAGGATCATCACGACGCTGAACGGCAGGGCCGAGAGGATCGCCGCGGTCTGCAGGGCGTCGAGGCCGCCGGCGACCAGGAGCGACAGGGCGAGCAGCGCGGTCGCGACGGCGAAGAACACGCGGATGCGGTTGCGCGGCTCCGGCTCGCCGCCGGTCGCGATCATCGACATCACCAGCGCTCCGGAGTCAGCGGAGGTCACGAAGAAGACGCCGATCAGGAGGATCGCGCCGATCGTCAGCACCGAGCCCGCGGGCAGTCCCTGCAGCATCGAGAAGAGCGCCAGGTTGGTGTCGACCGAGCCGTCGGCGCCGACGAGGCCGCCGTCGCCGTAGAGCTCCCGGTAGATGGCCGTGCCGCCGAGGACGCTGAACCAGAGGAAGGTCATGATCGTCGGCACGAGCAGCACGCCGCCGACGAACTCGCGGACCGTCCGGCCCTTCGAGACGCGGGCGATGAAGATGCCGACGAACGGCGCCCACGACATCCACCAGCCCCAGTAGAACGTGGTCCACGAGGCCTGCCACTGCTCGCCCTCGCGGCCGGCGTAGGCGCTGACCGTGAAGGTCAGGCCGATGAAGTTCTGCAGGTAGTTGCCGAGCGACTGCACGAACTCGCGCAGGAGGAACTGGGTCGGGCCGGCGACGAGCACGAAGACGAGGAGCGCCGCGGCGAGCAGCAGGTTGCCGGTCGAGAGCCACTTCATGCCCTTGCCCACGCCCGAGATCAGCGAGAAGACGGTCAGGCCCGTGACCACGGCGATGACCACGATCTGCACGGTGAGCGACGACTCCACGATGCCGCTCGCCTCCAGGCCCGCCGAGATCTGGGTGACGCCCAGGCCGAGCGAGGTCGCGACTCCGAACATGGTGCCGACCAGGGCGACCACGTCGATCGCGTTGCCCCAGCCGCCGCGGACCCGGCGGCCCAGCAGCGGCTCCAGCGCCCAGCGGATCGACACCGGCCGCTTGCGGCGGTGGATCGCGTACGCGAGGGCGAGGCCGACCACCACGTAGATGGACCAGGCGTGGACGCCCCAGTGCAGGTAGGTCTGCGAGATCGCGCTCTGCGCGAGCTGCGTCTCGGTGCCGGTGACGCCCGGGCGCGGAGTGGCGAAGTGGGTGAGCGGCTCCGCGACGCCGTAGAAGACGAGGCCGATGCCCATGCCGGCGGCGAAGAGGAGCGAGATCCAGGCGAGCATCGAGAACTCGGGCTCGTCGTCGTCGGCGCCGAGCTTGATGTCGCCGAAGCGGCTCACGCCCATCCAGATGGCGAAGGCCACGAAGACCGCGGCGATCAGAACGTAGTACCAGCTGAACGTGTTGACGACGGTGGTCTGCAGCGTCGAGAACACGGAGGTCGCGGCGTCGGGCGCGAGGATCGCGAAGGCCGCGATCGACAGCGTGAGGACGGCGGCGGGCCAGAAGACCCACCGCGCGAGGCGGTGCGGAGGGGCGGTCGTGCCCGCGGTGGCGGGGGCGGTGTCCGGGGAGGACGGGTGCTCGGACATGGGGTCCTCTCGTCGGCGGCAACCGTCCACGGTACACGGGGGCCCGTCGGCGGCCCCGGCCGGGGGAGCCGGGCTGGCATGATCCGGCCCCGGTGCGGGAGGCTGGACCCGTGCAGTTCAGAGTCTTCACCGAACCCCAGCAGGGCGCGAGCTACGAGGACCTCCTCGCCGTCGCGCAGGCCGCCGAGAGCCTCGGCTACGACGGCTTCTTCCGCTCCGACCACTACCTCCGGATGGGGGACGGCGATCCCGGCGTGGGCCCGTCCGACGCGTGGACGACGCTCGCCGGCCTCGCCCGCGAGACCGAGCGGATCGCGCTCGGCACCCTCGTCTCCTCCGTCACCTACCGGCCGCCGGGGATCCTCGCGATCCAGGTCGCCCAGGTCGACGCGATGTCCGGGGGCCGTGCCGAGCTCGGCCTCGGCACCGGCTGGTTCGAGGAGGAGCACGCCGCGTACGGCATCCCCTTCCCTCCGCGCCGCTTCGACCTCCTCGAGGAGCAGCTCGAGATCGTGACCGGCCTGTGGTCGACGCCGGTCGGCGAGCGCTACTCCTTCGCCGGCGAGCACTACACGCTGACCGACTCCCCGGCCCTGCCCAAGCCCGCCCGCCTGCCGCTGCCGGTGATCGTCGGTGGCGGCGGCCCCAAGCGGACCCCGGCGCTCGCGGCGCGGTTCGCGAGCGAGTTCAACCTGCCCTTCCCCGAGTTCGACGCGATCCCGGGGGCCTTCGAGCGCGTCGACGAGGCGTGCCGGGCGATCGGGCGCGAGCCCTCGTCGCTCGTGCACTCGGTCGCGCTGATCGCGGTCGGCGGAGGCGACGAGGCGGAGTTCACGCGCCGTGCCGCGGCGATCGGCCGCGAGCCCGCCGAGCTGCGCGAGCACGGAGTGGCCGGCGGCGTCGACGAGGCGGTCGACCGCCTCGAGTCCCTCCGCGAGGCCGGCTGCGAGCGCGTCTACCTGCAGTTCATGGACCTGCAGGACCTCGACCACCTCGACTTCTTCGCCCGGGAGGTCCTGCCGCGCCTGTCGGCGTAGGGCGGGCGCCGCTGCTGACTCTGCTCCGACCGTCCAGGAGTCGTCGCACTCGCGCTCGACTGCGACGACTCCTGGCTTCTCGCGGTCTTGTCCTCGCGGCTCCGCGCCGAGTGCGACGACTCCTGGTCACTCGCGGGCTGCGGGCAGCACGCTCCGGCCCGCGCGCCCGGGCGTCCGTCCGCGCTGCGGCCTACGCTGGAGGGATGGCGGACACGATCGAGCGCGCGGACGAGCGCCTGGCGACCCGCTCGGCGGCCGAGGTCCCGTGGATCGTGCTGGTCTGGGACGATCCGGTCAACCTGATGTCGTACGTCTCGTACGTCTTCCGCAGCTACTTCGGCTTCGGCCGGGCCGAGGCGGAGCGGCTGATGCTGCAGGTGCACACCGAGGGGCGCGCGGTCGTCGCGACCGGCAACCGCGAGGAGATGGAGCGGCACGTGGAGGCGATGCACGGCTACGGCCTGTGGGCGACGCTGCAGAAGGCCGACGCGTGAGCGCCCCGCTGCGCCCCACCGCCGCGGAGACCGGAGAGCGCTCCGCTCGCGGCATCCGAGGACTCGGCTGATGCGCGCGTTCCGCCGCGACTCCTCCGGGGCGGCCGTCGCCCGCTTCGACCGCGAGGAGGCCGGGATCCTCCGCCACCTGGCGGGCGAGATGCTCGAGCTGCTCGACCGCGGGGCGTCCTCGGAGGAGGCCCGCTCCGATCCGGCGCTCGCGCGCCTCCTGCCCGACGCCTACCGCGACGACGCCGAGGCGGCCGACGAGTTCCGCCGCTTCACCGCTCCGGACCTCGCCGCCCGCAAGATGGACGACGCCCGCGCCGTCACGGCGGCCCTCGACGCCGGCGACGGCACGAGTCACGGCCGGATCTTCGAGGGGCTGGGCGAGGTCGCGGTCCGTCTCGAGGAGCCGCAGGCGATCGCCTGGCTCCGCGCACTGACCGACATGCGGCTCGCTCTGGCCGTGCGGCTCGGCATCGACGACACCGACGTCGTCGTCCCGGAGGAGGGGAGCGCGGCCGCGATCCGCAGCGTCTACGACTGGCTTGGAGGCGTGCAGGACGGACTCGTCCGCGCCGTCGACGTGTGATCCACTCGTCCCTCCAGCGATTCCACAGCTGTGGACAACCCTGTGGAAAGGTGTGGAGAACCGGCTCCGGGAGCACCTCCGAACGGCGGAGCGCCGGGCGCGGGGGTGTGGAAACGCGTAGCGTCCACCCTGTGAACACTCCGAGCACCGCCGACGCCCAGCGCACCGCCGACGACATCCAGGACTCCCGGGCGGTGCGGACCCTCGCCCGCGGCGGCTTCGCGGCGAACGGCCTCGTCCACCTCCTGATCGGAGTGATCGCCCTCGGCGTGGCCCGCGGCGGCGGAGGCGAGGCCGACCAGAGCGGTGCTCTCGGCGCCGTCGCGGCGCAGCCCGGCGGTCTGGTGATCCTCTGGATCTGCACGGTCGGCCTCTTCGGCCTGGCGCTGTGGGGGCTGCTCGAGGCGTTCCTCGTCCGCCCGCGCGAGAGCGCCCTGAAGACCTGGGGCAGCCGGCTGAAGGAGGCGGGCAAGGCCGTCGTCTACGGCGCCCTCGGCGTGACGGCGCTGAAGTTCGCGACGGGCGGCGGGTCGAGCTCGTCCGAGTCGTCCGAGAGCGCGAGCGCGCAGGTGCTCTCGGCGCCGGGCGGAGTCGTGCTGCTCGTGATCGCGGGACTGGCCGTCCTCGCGGTCGGCGGCGTCTTCGTGTACCGCGGAGCGAGCAGGAAGTTCCTCGAGAACGTCGCGGAGCCGGGCGGCACGGCGGGCACCGTCGTCACCGTGCTCGGCGTCGCCGGCTACGTCGCCAAGGGCGTGGTCCTCGGCGCTCTCGGCGTGCTGCTGATCGTCGCCGCCGTCACCCATGATCCGGAGCAGGCGGGCGGGCTCGACGAGGCGCTGAAGTCGCTCGTGGAGCTGCCGGCAGGTGTGCTCCTCCTCGGCTTCGTCGCCGTCGGGCTCATCGCCTACGGGCTCTTCTGCTTCGCCCGCGCGCGCTGGCCGCGCCTCTGATGTCGGATAGCGGATCCGCTCTTTACATGTCACCCCCCTTCCGCGCAACTGGTCCCGCCGTCCCGGAGTCGGTGACACGCTGAGGCCTGTGAGTGCTGGAGGCGAGGACGCGACCGGAGGACGGGTGCGTCCGCCGCTGACGCAGGACGCCGCCCGTCTGCTGGCCCGCTCCGCCACGGGGGACGCCTCCGCTCTGGGAGAGCTCGTCGACCGCTTCGGCGGCCTCGTCTCGGCGTGCGTCGGCACAGTCCAGGCCGACCCGGCCGGCCGCGACCGGCTCTGCACCGACGTCTTCACCGCCGTCTGGCGCCGCTCCCGCGAGGGCGCCCGCTCGCCGGAGCCCGTGCTCTGGGTGCTCGAGGTCCTCTGCGAGACCCTCGGGTCCGCGCACGAGCTCGCCCGGCGTCCGCTCGGCAGCAGCCTGCTCGCCCTCGACTGCCCGGACCGCGAGCTCCTGCTGCTGGCTGCGGCCGGCGGCTTCTCGCAGGCCGAGATCTCGGCGCTGACCGGGATCGACGAGTTCCGGCTGCGCTCGATCCTCCGGAACGCGCTCGAGACGCTCCAGGGCCGCGACAGCGATCTTCTGACGGCCTGACCGCCGGAGCCGTCGCGGGAGTAAAGTTGAGTCCGTCGAACTCAACTTTCGAGCCACGGAGGAGACCACCATCATGCAGGCCGGTCGGATGCCCCAGCAGGACGAGAAGTCCGCACTCGAGCAGTACGGCGTCAACCTGACCGCCATCGCGGCGAGCGGCAAGCTCGACCCGGTGATCGGGAGGGACGCCGAGATCCGGCGCGTCAGCCAGGTGCTCACGCGCCGCACCAAGAACAACCCCGTCCTCATCGGCGAGCCCGGCGTCGGCAAGACCGCCGTCGTCGAGGGGCTCGCCCAGCGGATCGTCGCGGGCGACGTCGCCGAGAGCCTCAAGGGCAAGCAGCTCGTCAGCCTCGACCTCTCGGCCCTGATCGCCGGAGCGAAGTACCGCGGCGAGTTCGAGGAGCGGCTGAAGGCCGTGCTCCAGGAGATCGAGGAGTCCGACGGCCGGATCATCACCTTCATCGACGAGCTGCACACGCTGATGGGCGCGGGCGGCGGCGAGGGATCGGTGGCGGCCGCGAACATGCTCAAGCCCATGCTGGCGCGCGGCGAGCTGCGGATGATCGGCGCGACGACGCTCGACGAGTACCGCCAGTACATCGAGAAGGACGCCGCTCTCGAGCGCCGCTTCCAGCAGGTCTTCGTCGGCGAGCCGACCGTCGAGGACACCGTGGCGATCCTCCGCGGGCTGAAGGAGCGCTACGAGGCGCACCACAAGGTGGCGATCGCCGACTCCGCCCTGGTCGCCGCCGCGTCGCTCTCGAACCGCTACATCACCTCCCGCCAGCTGCCGGACAAGGCGATCGACCTGATCGACGAGGCCGCGTCGCGGCTGCGCATGGAGATCGACTCCGCTCCCGTCGAGATCGACGAGCTGCGCCGCTCCGTCGACCGGCTGAGGCTCGAGGAGCTGGCGCTGAAGAAGGAGAAGGACGAGGCCTCGAAGGCGCGGCTCGAGAAGCTGCGCGAGGACCTGGCCCGCCGCGGCGCCCAGCTCGAGGAGCTGCAGGAGCGGTGGGAGCGCGAGCGCGCCTCCCTCAACCGCGTCGGCGAGCTCAAGAACCGGCTCGACGCCCTGCGGATCGCCGCCGAGCGGGCGCAGCGCGAGGGCAAGCTCGAGCGCGCGTCGAAGCTGCTCTACGGCGACATCCCGGTGATCGAGCGCGAGCTCGCGGCCGCCGAGGCGGAGGAGGAGCCGGCCGAGGGCCGCATGGTCAACGAGCAGGTGACGGCCGACGACATCGCCGCGGTGATCGCCGCCTGGACGGGCATCCCCGTCGGGCGCCTCCTGCAGGGCGAGACCGAGAAGCTGCTGCACCTCGAGACCGAGCTGCACCGCCGACTGATCGGCCAGGACGAGGCGGTGTCGGCCGTCGCGGACGCGGTGCGCCGCACCCGCGCGGGCATCTCCGACCCCGACCGGCCGACCGGCTCCTTCCTCTTCCTCGGGCCGACCGGCGTCGGCAAGACCGAGCTGGCGAAGGCGCTCGCCGACCACCTCTTCGACGACGAGAAGGCGATGGTCCGCATCGACATGTCGGAGTACGGCGAGAAGTTCGCCGTCTCGCGGCTGGTCGGCGCCCCTCCCGGCTACATCGGCTACGAGCAGGGCGGCCAGCTCACGGAGGCGGTCCGCCGCCGCCCGTACTCGGTGGTGCTCCTCGACGAGATCGAGAAGGCGCACCCCGAGGTGTTCGACGTCCTGCTCCAGGTGCTCGACGACGGCCGGCTCACCGACGGCCAGGGGCGGACGGTCGACTTCCGCAACACGATCCTCATCCTCACCTCCAACCTGGGGTCGCAGTTCCTCATGGACCCGGCGCTGTCGCGGCCGCAGAAGGAGGAGGCGGTCCAGCAGATGGTGCGCCAGGCCTTCAAGCCCGAGTTCGTGAACCGGCTCGACGACATCGTGATCTTCGACGCGCTCGACCGCACCGAGCTCGGCGAGATCGTGTCGCTGTACGTCGACCGGCTGTCGAGGAGGCTCTCGGAGCGACGGCTCGACCTGGCGGTGACGCCCGCGGCCCGCGGGTGGCTGGCCGAGCGCGGCTACGACCCGCAGTACGGCGCGCGGCCGCTGCGCCGGCTGATGCAGCGGGCGATCGACGACCAGCTGGCGACGGCGCTGCTCGGCGGCACGGTGCGCGACGGGGACGTGGTGCTGGTGGACGTGGCGCCGGACGGCGAGAGCCTGTCGGTGACGGCCGGGATGCCCGCGTCGGACTGACCGGGGTGCTCGACCCCTGTCGCGAGTCCGACTTCTGCGTACTCGCAGGGGAGAGGAGCGCGCGGGTGGCGACGGAAGTTCCCTCCACAGGGCGCGCGAGGGCGGGAGTCGTCCACAGTCGCGGGATCCGCGGCGCGCCCGTCCGGCGGGCTCCGTAGCGTCGGCGGCATGTCCTTCGAAACGCCCGGCCCCCGGATGGCCGACCTCCCTCCCGAGGAGAGGCCGAGGGAGCGCCTCCGCGCCTACGGACCGGAGGCGCTCACCGACGCCGAGACCCTCGCCGTGCTCATCGGGGCCGGCGTCCGCGGCGCCAACGCGACCGTCGTCGCGCAGCGCCTCCTCGCGCGCTTCGGCGGCATCGACGCCGTCGCCCGGGCCGGGGTGGGCGATCTGATGCGGCACCGCGGAGTCGGCGAGGTCGCCGCCTGCCGCCTGGTCGCCTCCTTCGAGCTGCGGCGGAGGATGAACCGCGCCTCGCGCGCAGCCCGGGTGACCGACGCCGCCGGCCTGGCCGGGCTCGTCGCTCCGCTGCTGGCCGCCCGGCCGGTCGAGACCGTGCTGGCGGTGGCGCTCGCCGAGTCCGGAGCCGTCCGCGACGTCCTGACGCTGGCCGACGGAGCCCCGGCGCACGCCGAGATCCCCGTCGCCGCCGTACTCGCCGAGGTGCTGGCGCGCGGCGCGGCGGGCATCGGCCTGGCGCACAGCCACGCGGGCGAGGCCGTGGTGCTCCCCTCCGACCGTGCGGCGACGCGGGCGATCGCCGACGGGGCAGAGGCGTGCGGCCTGCGGTTCCTCGCGCACGTCGTGATCGGGCGCGACGGCTGGGCGGAGGCGCAGCCGTGACGCGGCGCAGGGCTGCTGCGGGGCCCCTCCGTTCCGGCAGGACGCCTCCCGCCCGGCGCCGGACCGCCCCCGGCCGCGCCTCGGCTCTCCACCTGGGCCGCGTCGGCGCGCGTTCGTGCAAGCCCCCGCCTCTCCGGCGCCCGCGGCCGGTCGCGGGCGTACCGTGGACGCCGACCCCATCCCCCTCCCGACCAGGAGCACCCATGCGAGCAACACTCATCCACGGCGAGCGCGACATCCGACTCGAGGAGGTCCCCGACCCGCAGCTCTCGACGGGGCGCGACGCGATCGTCCGCGTCACCGCGGCCTGCGTCTGCGGCTCGGACCTGTGGCCCTACCGCGGCGTCACGCCCACCAAGGAGGCGCACCGCATCGGCCACGAGTTCGTCGGCGTCGTCGAGGAGATCGGCGACGACGTGCACGACGTCGCGGTCGGCGACTTCGTGATCGCCCCGTTCTACGTCTGCGACGGCACCTGCGCGAACTGCGCCAACGGCGTCTCCACCTCGTGCCTCACCGGCGGCTGGTGGGGCGCCGAGGTCCGCGAGGAGGGCTTCGCGGACGGCGCCCAGGGCGAGAAGGTGCGCGTGCCCCTCGCCGACGGCACGCTCTTCCGCGTGGGCATCGATCCGGATCCGGCGCTCATCCCGAGCCTGCTCACCCTCGCCGATGTGATGGGGACCGGCCACCACGCCGCGGTCTCGGCCGGCGTCACCGCTGGCTCGACCGTCGCGGTCGTCGGCGACGGCGCGGTCGGCCTCTGCGCCGTCCTGGCGGCCAAGCGCCTCGGCGCGACCACGATCATCGCGATGTCGCGGCACGAGTCGCGGCAGAACCTCGCCCGACGCTTCGGGGCGACCCACATCGTCGAGACCCGCGGCGACGAGGGCGTCGCGCGCGTCCGCGAGCTGACCGGCGGGATCGGCGCCGACTGCGTGCTCGAGTGCGTCGGCACCAAGGAGTCGATGCAGCAGGCCCTCGACTCCGCCCGCCCCGGCGGCATGGTCGGCTACGTCGGCGTCCCCAACGGAGGCCCCGAGCTGCCCGTCCGCCAGATGTTCGGCTCGAACGTGGGCGTCAACGGCGGAGTCGCGCCGGTCCGCGGCTACATGGCCGAGCTGCTGCCCGACGTGCTCAGCGGCGCGATCGAGCCCGGTCTGGTCTTCGACCTCGAGCTGCCCCTCGAGGAGATCGCCGAGGCGTACGCCGCCATGGACGAGCGCCGCGCGATCAAGACCCTCGTGCGTCCGTAGTCCCGCGGAGGGGCGCCGGCACGGCCGTGAGGAGTAGCCTCCCGCGCATGACCGCGTCAGCCCGCACCGCCGCGACGGCGCCCCTCTTCCACCCCGACCTCGCGCTCGGCCGCTTCCTCCCGCCGATCGTCCTCGGCCCGCGACTGCTGCGCCTCGCCACGCGACGCGCCGCCGAGGGAGGCGAGGCCCCGCCCGACATCGTGGTCGACGACGTCGAGATCCCCGTCGCCGGAGCCGCTCCCGTCCGGGCCCGCAGCTATCGGCCGCGCATCCTCCGCGGTACCGCTCCCGCGCTCCTCTGGGTGCACGGCGGCGGCATGGTGCTCGGCAGCCACCTCCAGGACGAGGCGTCCGCATCGACTTCGCCCGCACCCTGGGCATCACGGTCGTCTCCGTCGACTACCGCCTCGCGCCCGCGCATCCGGCCCCGGCTGCCGTCGAGGACGTGCTGGCCGCGTTCGACTGGCTCGTCGAGCACGCGCAGGAGCGCGGCGTCGACCCGGCGCGCATCGCCGTCGGAGGCGCGAGCGCGGGCGGCGGCATCGCCGCGGGTGCGACCCTCCTCGCCCACGACCGCGGAGGAGCGCAGCCCGCGTTCCAGCTGCTCGTCTACCCGATGCTCGACGACCGCACCGTCACCCGGCCCGGTCCTCCTCCGCGCGGAGTCCGCGTCTGGACCCCGGGCAGCAACCGCTTCGGCTGGACCGCCTACCTCGCCGGCGAGCCCGGCGGCCCCGGCGTCACGGCCTACGCCGCCCCCGCCCGCCGCGACGACCTCACGGGCCTGCCGCCGGCCTGGATCGGCGTCGGCGGCCTCGACCTCTTCCACGACGAGGACGTCCGCTACGCCGAGCGCCTGCGCGCGGCCGGAGTGCCGTGCGGGCTCGAGATCGTGGAGGGCGCCTTCCACGGCTTCGACGCCCTGTTCCGCCGGACCGGCGTGGCGAAGCGCTTCTGGGCGGCGCAGGCCGCGGCGCTCGGCGAGGCCCTCCTCGCCTGACCTCCGCGTCGACGCGCCGGGCCGATTCCGTCTCCGGCGCTCGGCACTGCGAGGCTGAGGGGCGACGGCCGCCGCCGCCCGCGCGTCATTTGTGCCGTGCCTGCCGCGCATCCCTCTCCGCCCGCCGCCCCGCCCCGCCCCGTCTCCCGGAGGACCCATGGACATCGACCGCCTCGCCACCCGCTACGAGATCGCCCTGCCCGCCTGGATCGGCGACGCCCTCCGCGACGTCCCCGAGGTCCTCCCGAGCCTCGAGGACCGGATGGCCCTCGTGCACGCGCTCGCCGACCGCAACTTCCGCGAGGGGAACGGCGGCCCGTTCGCGGCGATCGTCGTCGAGCGCGACTCCGGTCGTCTCGTCTCGGTCGGAGTGAACGTCGTCCTCGGCAGCGGGGTCTCGTCCGGCCACGCCGAGGTGACGGCGCTCGGTCTCGCGCAGACCGCGCTCGGCACCTGGGACCTCGGCGGCGAGGGCCTCCCCGCGCACGACCTGGTCGTCAACTGGCGCCCGTGCGTGCAGTGCTACGGAGCGACGATGTGGTCGGGGGTGCGCCGCCTGGTCGTCGCGGGCTCCGGCCCCGAGCTCGAGGAGATCAGCACCTTCGACGAGGGGCCGATGCGCGAGGACTGGGCCGCGCAGTTCGAGGCCCGCGGCATCGAGGTCGTCGACGGCGTGCTCCGCGACGAGGCCCTCGACGTGTTCCGCGCCTACCGCGCCTCCGTCGACTCCGGCGAGGTGCTCGTCTACAACGCCCGCGCCGACTCCTGATACCGCGGCGGGTCCGGTCCTCGCATCGGTTCCGCGCCGGACGCACGGGAGCCCCGCCTCAGCGGGGCCCGTGCGGTCCTGAGCTGCCGGCCGCTGGAAGCGGTCAGCGGCGGCTCAGCGCCACCAGTCGTCGAACATCGACAGCGGCACCTGGCGCTTGTGCTCGGTCGCGGCGTACCGCGCCTCGATGGCCTCGGCGACGGCCTGGTCGACCTCGCCGCCCTCGAGGTACGTGTCGAGGTCGGCGTAGGTGAGCCCGAGGTTCGTCTCGTCGGTCTGGCCGGGGTTGTCGTCGAGCAGGTCCGCCGTCGGCGCCTTCTCGTAGAGCCGGGCCGGTGCGTCCAGGTGCTCGAGGAGCGAGCGCCCCTGCCGCTTGGTGAGGCCGGTGAGCGGGAGGACGTCGGCGCCGCCGTCGCCGTACTTCGTGAAGAAGCCGGTGACCGCCTCGGCCGCGTGGTCGGTTCCGACGACGAGCATCCCGGCCTGGCCGGCGATCGCGTACTGCGCGATCATCCGCATCCGCGCCTTCACGTTGCCCTTCACGAAGTCGCTGATCGGCTCGTCGACCGCATCGCCGAATGCTGCGGCCACGCCGTCGACGCCCTGGTGGATGTCGAAGACGACCTGGCGGTCCGGGCGGATGAACGTGAGGGCGAGCTGGGCGTCCTCCTCGTCGGCCTGCACCTTGTACGGCAGGCGGACCGCGATGAAGGAGGCGTCGCCGCCGCTCGCGCGGACCTGCTCGACCGCGAGCTGGCAGAGGCGCCCGGCGAGGCTCGAGTCCTGGCCGCCGCTGATGCCGAGGACGAGGCCCTTCGCGCCGGTGCTGCGGAGGTAGTCGGCGAGGAATCCGCTGCGCCGTTCGACCTCGACGGCCGGATCGACGGCGGGGGAGACGTGGAGCTCGGAGATGATCTGCTGTTGGACGTCGCGCACGGCTTCACGCTACTCCGGATGCTCCCCGGCGGCCCCTCCTCGCCGCGGACGCGCAGGCTCCCGACGCCTCCCCGAAACAGGGTCCGCCCGCCGCGTCCGACTGGCGCGGCGCCTACCCGCGCTCGGCGACGATGCGGGCGATGCGCGCCGGGACGGTGTCGTCCTGGAGGCTCGTCACGTCTCCGAGCGGGCGGCCGTCGCGGATGTCGCCGAGCAGCCGCCGCATGATCTTGCCGGAGCGGGTCTTGGGCAGATCCGGCACCACCACCACGTCGCGCGGCTTGGCGATCGGACCGATCGCGACCGCCACGTGGTCGCGCAGGAGCGCCGAGAGCGTCGTGCCGAGCGCGGCCCAGTAGGCCGGGTCCTCCTCGGCGCGGTCGACGGCCTCGTCGGAGGGGATGACGAACGCCGCGATCGCCTGCCCGGTCGTCGCGTCGGCGACTCCGACGACTCCGGCCTCGCCGACGGCCGGATGGGCGACGAGCGCCGACTCGATCTCGATCGTGGACAGGCGGTGCCCGGAGACGTTGATGACGTCGTCGACGCGGCCCAGCACCCAGACGTCGCCGTCGGCGTCGTACTTCGCGCCGTCCCCGGAGAAGAACCACCCCTGGGACGCGTAGCGGGCCCAGTAGGAGTCGCGGTACCGCTCCGGGTCGCCCCACACGGTGCGGGCGAGCGCCGGCCCGGTCCGGTCGACCACGAGGTAGCCGCCGGAGCCGTTCGGCACCCGCTCGCCGTGCTCGTCCACCACGAGGACGCCGAGCCCGGGCAGGGCTCCGAGCGACGAGCCCGGCTTGAGGGTCGAGACGCCCGGCAGCGGGCACATCACCGCGGCGCCGGTCTCGGACTGCCACCAGGTGTCGACGATCGGGCAGCGTCCGCCGCCGATCGCCTCGTGGAACCAGACCCAGGCCTCGGGGTTGATGGACTCGCCGACGGTGCCGAGCAGGCGCAGGCTCGACAGGTCGTACCGGGCGGGCACGCCCTCGGGGAACCAGGTCATCAGCGTCCGGATCAGCGTCGGCGCCGTGTAGTAGACGGTCACCCCGTACCGCTCGATGATCTCGAAGTGCCGGGCGGTGTGCGGGGTGCTCGGGGTGCCCTCGTAGATGACCTGGGTGAGCCCGTTCGAGAGCGGTCCGTAGATCTCGTAGGTGTGCGCGGTGACCCAGGCGAGGTCGGCGGTGCACCAGTGCACGTCGTCCGGCTTCGCGTCGAACACCGCCCAGTGCGTCCAGGAGGCCTGCGTGAGGTAGCCGCCGCTGGTGTGCACCAGCCCCTTGGGCTTCCCGGTCGTGCCGGAGGTGTAGATGATGAACAGCGGCGTCTCGGAGTCGAAGGCCTCGGCCTCGTGGACGTCGCTCTGCGCGTCGACCAGCTCGTGCCACCAGACGTCGCGGCCCGGGGTCCACGGGACGTCGGTCTCATCGGTGCGGCGGACGACGAGGACGTGCTCGATCGACGCGACGCCCTCGACCGCCCGGTCGGCGCTCGCCTTGACCGGCACCGCCGCTCCGCGCCGGAACTGCCCGTCCGTGGTGACCAGGAGCTTCGCGCCGGTGTCCTCCACGCGGAACCGCACCGCCTCGGCGGAGAAGCCGCCGAAGACGAGCGAGTGGATCGCTCCGATCCGCGCGATCGCGAGCGTGATGACGATGGTCTCGGGGATCACCGGTAGGTAGACGACGACGCGGTCGCCCTTCCCGATCCCGAGCGCGGTCAGCGCGTTCGCGGCGCGGGAGACCTCGCGCTGGAGCTCGGCGTAGGTGATCGACCGCCGGTCGCCGCGCTCGCCCTCGAAGTGGAGGGCGGTCTTCCCGCCGCGTCCCGCGTCCACGTGGCGGTCGACGCAGTTGACGGCCACGTTCAGCCGTCCGCCCTCGAACCAGGTCGTGCGCGGCACCGAGAGCGAGCCGTCGGGCAGCGGAGCGGCAGGCTCCCAGCTGTGGGCGGTGTGCCACGGCTCCGCCCACTCGAGGCGGCGGGCGGCCTCCTCCCAGAACGCGACCGGATCGGCGGCGGCGCGCGAGTACTCCTCCGCGCCCGCGTTCGCCTGCGCGGCGAAGGCTGCGGGCGGGGGGAACCGGCGGTGCTCGTCGAGCAGGTTGGCGATCGTCCCGCTCACGCTCGGAGCTCCCTCCCCGGCGCTCACGCCCACTTCCTCACGGCGTAGCGCTGGAACACGCCGACGACGGCATCGGTGAGCTTGCCCAGCACGGCCAGCAGGACGATCGCCAGGAACACCCGGTCGATCCGGCCGTTGTTCTGGCTGTCGATGAGGCGGAAGCCGAGGCCCATCGAGGAGGCGATGAGCTCGGAGGCGACCAGGAACAGCCACGACTGGGCGAGCGCGAGGCGCAGCCCGGAGATCACGGAGGGGATCACCGCGGGCAGCTGCACCGTCGTGAAGAGCCGGACGCCCGAGAGGCCGAAGGCGCGGCCCGCCTCGACGAGGTGCCGGTCGACGTGGCCGAGCGCCGTGGCCACCGTGGTGAAGACGGGGAAGAACGCGCCGATCGTGATCAGCGTGATCTTCGACTCCTCGCCGATGCCCATCCAGAGCAGCAGCAGCGGGACCCAGGCCAGCGACGGGACCGCCCGGATCGCGCCGAGGGTCGGCCCGAGGACGACCTCCCAGACGCGGGAGAGCCCGAAGAGCGCGCCGACCACGAGCCCGAGCGCCGAGCCGAGCGCGAACCCGATGAGCACGCGCTGCGTCGAGATGGCGACGTCCTGGCCGAGGTCGCCGCGCTGGGCGAGGTCGACGCCGGCCGCCCAGACCATCGCGGGCGAGGGGAAGACCGCCACCGAGACCATCCCGGTCGTCGTCGCGATCTGCCAGGCGGCGAGCAGCAGCACGGGCAGGATCGCGCCTCCCGCGACCACGAACCACCGTCGCGTGGTGAGCGGGTGGGAGCGGTCCTCGCGGAGGCGGCGCTGGGAGGCCGCGACCGACGGGCCCGCCGTCACGAGTCCGGGCTCACCCGGCATCGGCGCGGACAGCGCGCTCCGCCGCAGCACATCGGCGTCGGTCGCGGTGTCGTCGTCGCGGATCGTCATCGTCGGTCTCCTCGGAACACGGGGTCGGGGGCGGAGGGCCGGACCCTCAGGCGCCGATGGCGCTCGGGTCGGCCGCCGAGGCGTAGGTGTCGTCGAGCAGCGATTCGAGCGCGTCGTCGACCTGCTGCTGCGAGGCGACGTCGCCGTTCTCGACGAAGATCGGGCCGATCACGGCGAGCACGTCGGTCTGCGCGGAGCCGGGGACGTTGTCGACGTCGAGGTTGCTGCGCTCGGTGATGACCGTCGTCGCCACCGCCACGTCGAGGCCGGCGACGGAGGCGAGGATGCTCGCCGTCTCGTCCTGGTTCTCGAGCGCCCAGGCGCGGGCGTGCTCGTACGCGTTCACGACGGTCTGCGCGAGGTCCGGCTTCTCGGCGAGGAAGCTCTCGGTCGCGTTGAGCAGGCCGTAGGAGTTGAAGTCGACGTTGCGGTAGAGCAGGGTCGCCCCGGCCGCCTCGGCGCCGGCCATGATCGGGTCCAGGCCCGCCCAGGCGTCGACGGAGCCGTTCTGCAGCGCCGCCCAGCCGTCGGCGTGCTGCAGGTTCTGCACCGTCACGTCGCCGATACCCAGGCCGGCGGCCTCGAGCGCCTGCACCAGGAAGAAGTACGGGTCGGTGCCCTTGGTGGCCGCGATCTGCTTGCCCTTGAGCTGCTCGACCGACGTGATCGCCGAGCCGGCGGGGACGACGAGGGCCGACCACTCCGGCTGCGAGAAGATGTCGATCGTCCTGATCGGCGCGCCGTTCGAGCGGGCGAGCAGTGCGGCCGAGCCGGCGGTGGAGCCGACGTCGATCGCTCCGGCGCGCAGGGCCTCGTTGGCCTTGTTGGAGCCGGCCGACTGCACCCAGGCGACGGTGACCTGCTGCTCGGCGAGGGCGGCCTCGAGCCAGCCCTTCTCCTTGATGACCAGGCTCAGCGGGTTGTACGTCGCGAAGTCGAGCGTGAGCGTGCCGCCCTGAGTTCCTCCGGAGGCGGCGTCGGCGGTCGCGGCCGCCGCTCCTCCTCCGCCCTCGCCCTGCACGCAGCCCGCGAGGAGCGGGACGGCGGCGGCGGTGAGCAGACCGGCGAGAGCGGTGCGGCGGGTGAGCGGGGAGCTGGTGAACGACATGGGGGCCTCGGCTTCGGGGATGCGGTGACAGCGAGTGTGGACGCTGCAGGGGAGGGGCGTGCGGGGAGGTGCTCGTGCGGTGGAGAGCGGGAGGAGGAGGCGGCTGGGGAGGGAGGTCGTGCCGCCCGGACCGTGCCGCCCGGGTGGAGGGACGCGGGTCGATCCGCCCGGGGTCAGTGCCGCTCGATGCCCAGCCCCGCGAGGAGCTCGGCCCGGTGCTCGGCGAGCTCCGCCGAGCCGCGGTCGCGGGGCCGCGCGCCGGGGACGGTGACGATCCGCTGGATGCGCGAGACGCCTCCGGGCTCGTCGCGCCCGAGGAGCACGATGCGGTCGGCCAGCTGCAGGGCCTCGTCGACGTCGTGGGTGACGAGCAGGATCGTCGCCGGAGCCGCCGCGTGCACGTCGAGCAGCAGGTCCTGCATCCGCAGGCGGGTCAGCGCGTCGAGCGCCCCGAAGGGCTCGTCCAGGAGGAGCACGCCGGGGTTCCGGGCGAGGGCGCGGGCGAGGGAAGCGCGCTGGGCCATGCCTCCGGACACCTCGCGGGGCCGCGAGCGGGCGTGCGCGGTGAGGCCGACCAGCGAGAGCAGCTCGTCGACGGCGGCGCGGGCGGCCGGGCGCGGGGTGCCGCGCGGCAGGCCGAGCGCGACGTTGTCGGCGATGCTCCGCCAGGGCAGCAGCCGCGGCTCCTGGAACGCCACCGCGCAGCGCGGGTCGATGCCGGAGACGGGGGCGCCGTCGATGAGGACGGACCCCTCGGAGGCGGTGTCCAGGCCCGCCGCGATGCGCAGCAGCGTCGACTTGCCGCAGCCGCTCGGGCCGAGGATCGCGATGACCTCGCCCGCGGCGGCCTCGAGCGTCACGTCCGTCAGCACGGGGGACCCGGGCGCGAAGGTGCGGCCGACCCCCTCGAAGCGCACGGGGAACGCCGACTGGCCGAGCTCGGCGTCGAAGGCCAGGCTCGTGCGGGCGGCGGGGGTGGCGGGCATGTCTCTCCGGGCAGCGGGACGGGCGGGCGGATCGTCCGATCGTACGGAGAGGCTCCCGGCGGCACAGCGGGGACCGACACGGGGAGTAACACAGGGGGTGGGACGCGGAAGGCCTCCCCGGTCCGCAGACGGGGGAGGCCTTCCGCCGGAGGGCTACGCCTGGACGAGCACGAGCTCCTCGAGGGGCAGGCGGGTGCGCGGCGCGGTCTCGCGCTCGCGGAGGGTCTCGTTCGCCAGCGCGTCGGCGTCGGCCGCGACTCCCACTGCGGCGATCGTCACCGGGTCGAAGCGCTCGTCGACGCCGAACGCGGCGCGGACGGCGTCCTTGTCGAAGCCGGCCATCTGGTGCACGTGCAGGCCCTCGTGGTGCGCCTGGACGCTGAGGTGGGCGATCGACTGGCCGAGGTCGTAGACGGCCCAGGGGCGCGGCTTCCCCTCGGAGTCGACGGTCTCGGCCAGCGCGACGACCAGGACGGCGGCGGAGCCGGCCCAGGCGCCGTTGAAGCCGGCGAGCGTCGAGACGATGCGGTCGAACCCGTCGGTTCCGCGGCGGGCGACGATGAAGCGCCACGGCTGCGAGTTGCTGGCGGACGGGGACCAGCGCGCGGCCTCGAGGAGGGACGCGAGGGTCTCGTCGGAGACGGTCGCGGACGCGTCGTAGGAGCGGGGGCTCCAGCGCTCCGCGAGGACGTCGAGGATCGGGGCGCTGGTGCTGGCGGTGCGGGAGGCGGTGGCGGACATCGCGGGGCTTCTTCCGTGCGGGGGACTGGGGGAGGGGCTCCGTCGCCCGTGGAGCCCAACCGTCCCCGCCCCGCGGGCATTCCCGCGCGTGCACGGCAGGCGCCCGCACGCGCGTTCGCCCACGGAGGAGCGGGCCGCCTCCGAGCCCCGGAACGGTACGGTGGGAGACGGCGTGGTCACCCCGCGCACCACCATCCACGACTCTGGAGGATCATCCATGGCCCAGCACTTCGACGTCGTCGTCCTGGGGGCAGGCCCCGGCGGATACGTGGCCGCGATCCGCGCCGCCCAGCTCGGCAAGTCCGTCGCCGTCGTCGAGAAGCAGTACTGGGGCGGTGTCTGCCTCAACGTCGGCTGCATCCCGTCCAAGGCGCTGCTGCGCAACGCGGAGCTCGCCCACCTCTTCCACACCCAGGCGAAGCAGTTCGGCATCTCGGGCGACGTCTCGTTCGACTTCGGCGCGGCGTTCGACCGCAGCCGCTCGGTCGCGGACGGCCGCACCAAGGGCGTCCACTTCCTGATGAAGAAGAACAAGATCGCCGAGTTCGACGGCGTCGGCTCCTTCACCGGCCCGCAGGGCCTCGACGTGCAGCTGAGCAAGGGCGGCACGGAGTCGCTGACCTTCGACGACGCGATCATCGCGACCGGCGCGAGCGTCCGCCTCCTGCCCGGCGTCGAGCTCTCCGAGAACGTCGTCACCTACGAGACCCAGATCATGACCCGCGAGCTCCCCGACACGATGGCCATCGTGGGCGCGGGCGCGATCGGCATGGAGTTCGCCTACGTCCTCAAGAACTACGGCGTCGACGTGACGATCATCGAGTTCATGGACCGCGCCCTCCCCAACGAGGACCCGGACGTTTCCAAGGAGATCCAGAAGCAGTACAAGAAGCTCGGCGTCGAGATCCTGACCTCGACCAAGGTCGAGTCGGTCGTCGACAAGGACGGCTACGTCACGGTCACCTACACCGCGAAGGACGGCACGCAGTCGACCCTCGAGGTCGACAAGGTGCTCATGTCGATCGGCTGGGTCCCCCGCACCGAGGGCTTCGGCCTCGAGAAGACGGGCGTCGAGCTCACCGAGCGCGGCGCGATCGCGATCGACGACCACATGCGCACCAACGTGCCGCACATCTACGCCATCGGCGACGTCACCGCGAAGCTCCAGCTCGCGCACGTCGCGGAGGCGCAGGGCGTCGTCGCCGCCGAGACCCTCGCCGGTGCCGAGACCCAGACCCTGGGCGACTACCGGATGATGCCGCGCGCGACGTTCTGCCAGCCGCAGATCGCCTCCTTCGGCCTCACCGAGAAGCAGGCGACGGACGAGGGACACGAGATCACCGTCTCGACCTTCCCCTTCATGGCGAACGGCAAGGCCCACGGCCTCGGCGAGCCCACCGGCTTCGTGAAGCTCATCGCGAGCAAGAAGTACGGCGAGCTCCTCGGCGCCCACATGATCGGCCCGGACGTCTCGGAGCTGCTCCCCGAGCTCACGCTCGCCCAGAAGTGGGACCTCACCGCGACCGAGCTGGCCCGCAACGTGCACACCCACCCGACGCTGTCGGAGGCGCTGCAGGAGGGCTTCCACGGCCTCAAGGGGCACATGATCAACATGTAGGGCTCGTCCCTCCACGGCCTCCGGCCCGCAGGATCCCGCTCGGCTCGTCCGCGGCGGATCCTGCGGGCCGGAGCCGTCTCCGGGGGTGCCCGCCGGGCTCCGGCGCCGCTCCCGCTACCGTGGCCCGATGGATCCGCGCCTGCTCGACCGCCTCGCCGCCGACGCCTGGCCCGCGCTCGTGCGGCGCCCCCTCGGCGCGTGGGAGCTGCGCGCCTCCGCAGGAGTCACCAAGCGCGCGAACTCGGTGCTCGCGTCCGGCGACGTCGTCGACCAGGAGGCGGCGCTCGACGCGGCGGAGGCGTTCGCCCGCGAGCACGGGATCGCGCCCCTCGTGCAGATCGGGCCGCCGAGCCCCGCCGGTCTGACCGGGCTGCTCGCCGAGCGGGGCGCCGCGCCGATCGACCGGACGCTCGTGCTGACGGGTTCGGTGCAGGAGGCGCTCGCCGCCCTGTCCACGACGTCGGGGTCCGCGCCGTCGGTATCCGCGCCGCGGCCTCGCGTCCGCCTCGCCCCCGCTCCCGACGAGGACTGGCTCGCCCTCTGGTGGTCGGTGGACGGTCGCGGTGGCGCGGAGGAGCGTGCGGTCGCCGAGCGCATCCTCGCGGGCTGCCCCTCCTCCTACGCGCTCGCCATCGACGGGGACGGCCCGGCCGCGACCGGCCGCCTCGCGCTCGTCACGGCGCCGGACGGCGAGCTCTGGGGCGGCCTCTTCGCGCTGGCGACCCGGCCGGACGCCCGGCGCCGCGGGCTCGCCTCCGCCGTGATCCGCGCCCTCCTCGAGGACGCGTCCGGCCGGGGCGTCGCGCGCTTCTGGCTCCAGGTGCTCGCCGAGAACGCCGGCGCCCGCCGCCTCTACGCGTCCCTCGGCTGCCGCGAGTCGTCCTGGTACGAGTACTGGCGCTGACCCGCTCGCGAAGGAGGAGCGGGGTGCGCGGGTCAGGCGTTCGCGAGCACGGCGCGGGCGACGGCCTCGGCCTTCGCCGCGTCGCCGGTGACGGTCACGCGCCACCACACGTCGTCGGCCAGCGCGTCGATCTCGCAGACGCCCGCCGCGCAGCCGGTGAGGGCCTTCTCGCCGAAGCCGTCGAGCGGCTCGAGCGGGATCGCCAGGCCCGAGGTCAGCGAGAGGTTCCGCCAGCCGTCGTCGCCGTTCGGGAGCGCGTCGACCGTCACTCCCGAGTAGGCGGCGCTGGAGGCGTCGCTCCAGCTGCAGGAGGCGTACCCGGCCCGGGCGGCGGCAGCGGCCGACGCGGTGGTCGGCGTCCCGGTCCCCGTCCCCGCGGTAGCCTGCGCGAGACCGGCGGCACCGGACAGCTGCTCGGCCGTCAGGACCTCGGTGCAGACGGGCGCCGTCGCGGTGACCGGCTCGTCGAGGCTGCCGAGCGCGGCGGAGGCGGTGCCGGTCGCCAGCGCGGCGAGGTCGACCGCGGCCGGGGCGCCGCGCAGCTGCAGCGTCACCCAGGTGGCGCCGGCGAGCAGGTCCAGGTCGCAGCTGCCGTCGGTGCAGGAGCCGTAGGCCTCGACGCCGGTCTCCAGGCGCGGGCCCGGACGGCCGGCGAACGCCTCGGCGGCGTCGTCGACCGCCGCCGCGGTGATCGAGGCGTCCTCGTCGTACCAGGCGCAGCGGAGCACTCCGCCGTTCTCCTCCGCGGCCTCGCGGATCAGCTCGCCCGAGGAGCGCGTCGTCACCTCGCGGCTGCCCTCGAGAGCGCTGCGGGAGACCCCCAGCGCCGAGGCCGCCCGTGTGGCGGGGAGGAGGGAGTCGCAGCCCAGGCGGGTCGAGGCCGTGGGCGAGGGCGTCGGAGTCGCGGAGGGCGTCGGAGTCGCGGACGGAGTCGGAGCGGCGGTCTCGGACGCCGACGGGGTGGCCGCGACGTCCGAGCGCTCGGCCGACGTGCAGCCCGTCAGCGCGACGAGAACGGCGAGCGCGGCGCCGACCGTCGCCAGGCGCGGGAGGCGGGCCCTCACGCGGCCAGCTCGCGCTCGATCGCGGCCGTGAACGCGTCGATGTCGTCCTCCGTCGTGTCGAAGGAGCAGACCCAGCGGACCTCGCCGGTCGCCGGGTTCCAGTCGTAGAAGCGGTAGGCGGCGCGGAGCCGGTCCGCGACTCCGGGCGGCAGCGTCGCGAACACCGCGTTGGCCTGGGTCTGCTGCGTGAACTCGAGCCCGGTGATCCGGCCGGCGGCGATCGCCTCCTCGAGCCCCGAGCGCAGGCGCGCCGCCATGGCGTTCGCGTGCCGGGCCGAGCGGAGCCACAGGGGCTCCTCCTCGCCGCCGTCGCCGAGCAGGGCGAGCAGCTGCGCCGAGATGAAGCGCATCTTGGAGGACAGCTGCATGTTGGTCTTGCGGAGGAAGGTCAGCCCGGTCGAGGCCGCCGGGTCTAGCACGACGATCGCCTCGCCGAGCAGGATGCCGTTCTTGGTGCCGCCGAACGAGAGCACGTCGACGCCTGCGTCGGTCGTGAAGGACCGCAGGGGCAGGCCGAGGGCGGCCGCGGCGTTCGCGATGCGCGCCCCGTCCATGTGCAGCCGCATGCCGAGGCCGTGCGCGTGGTCGGCGAGCGCGCGCACCTCCTCCGGGGTGTAGACGGTGCCGAGCTCGGAGGACTGGGTGATCGAGACCACGAGCGGCTGGGCGCGGTGCTCGTCGCCGAAGCCCCACGCCTCCTGGTCGACCAGCGCCGGGGTCAGCTTGCCGTCGGGCGTGGGGACCGTGAGGATCTTGATCCCGCCGACCTTCTCCGGCGCTCCGCCCTCGTCGGAGGTGATGTGCGCGGTGCCCGCCGAGACGACGGCGCCCCACCGCGGCAGCATCGACTGCAGGCCGGTGACGTTGGCGCCCGTGCCGTTGAAGACGGGGAAGGCCTGGGCCTGCTCGCCGAACTCGCGGCGGAACGCCTCCTGCAGGCGCTCGGTGTAGACGTCCTCGCCGTAGGCGATCTGGTGCGCTCCGTTGGCCGCGGCGATCGCGGCGAGGACCTCGTCGTGCACTCCGGAGTAGTTGTCGGAGGCGAAGCCGCGGACGTCGGGATCGTGCAGAGCGCTCATCCCTCCATCTTCGCAGCCCGCCGCCCGGAGGAGCCCCGGAGGCGCCCGCCGAGACACCCCTCCTGCCTCCCGCATGTTTCGGGCAGGTGAAAGGACGACGACCCGAAAGCCGATCTCCGTCAAGAAGTTGGTATCGGCTGGGAGGCAGGCCACTCTTGACGTATGCGCATGGACACGACGGGAGCTGTCCGCGACATGCCCGCCCCTCCCGGGGTGGACGAGATCGCGGCTCGCTTCGGCGATCCCGTCCTCGCGTTCGCGCCCCAGCCGAGGCTGGAGGAGTTCGCCGCGGCGCAGACGATGGCGCTCGGCCGCTTCGTCGAGATCTCGCTCTCGTACTCGTTCTACAAGAACCCGCGCAACCGCGCCGACCCCGTCAACCACGTCCCGCTGACCCCCGAGCAGAAGCGCGCGATCGAGCGCGCCGAGAACGACCACCTGCCGCCGTGGATGGTCGACCAGGTGACGCGGATGCGGTACCCGGTGCTCTGGGAGGCGGTCCGCACCTCCGTGCCGATCCCCGCCGAGCGCAGCCGGCCCCTGGAGTCCCGCCTCGCGGCACACATGGGCGACGTGCTCCGCAACACCTTCCCGGGCCGCGTGCGCAGCCGCCGCGGCGGGATGCCGGTGGTCGCCGCCGCCCTCCGCGACGAGGACGTCGTGCGGGGCGTCCCGGTGATCGTGGACGGGGAGGCGCTGCGCGGCTACCGCGTGGACACCGATCCGGACGTGGTCGCGATCGGCGCCCGCGTCGACGGCCGCTACATGACGGTCGTGCTCGACCGGAAAATCGCGCCGGAGATCCGGATGGAGTTCGTCCGCCGCACCCCGCCGCGCCGGGCCTCGAGCCAGTCCCGGCGCTGACCGCCCGGCCGACCGCTCAGGGGCGCCCCGGTACCGCGATCCCGTGCTCGTAGGCGAACACGACCGCCTGGATCCGGTCGCGCACGCCGAGCTTCATGAGGATCTTCGAGACGTGCGTCTTCACGGTCGCCTCGCCCACGAACAGCTCGGCCGCGATCTCGGCGTTCGACCAGCCCCGCGCCAGGTGCACGAGCACCTCGCGCTCGCGGTCCGTCAGGTCGGCCACTCCGGAGTGGTCGGCGGCGGCGGCCGGCGTGCGCTCGGGCACGGACGCGAACCGCTCGATCACGCGCCGGGTGACGTCGGGGGCGAGCATCGCGTCGCCGCGGGCGACCACCATCACGGCCTCGACCAGCTCCTCCGGCGATGCGTTCTTGAGCAGGAACCCGCTGGCGCCGGCCGAGAGCGCCTCGAAGAGGTAGTCGTCGCGGTCGAAGGTGGTGAGGATGAGCACCCGCGAGCACAGGCGCGGGTCGGCCACGATCTCGCGGGTCGCGGCCAGGCCGTCGAGGCCGGGCATCTGCACGTCCATGCAGATCACGTCGGGGCGCAGCTCGGAGGCGCGCTGCAGGGCCTCGAGCCCGGTGCGGGCCTCGCCGACCACCTCGATCCCCGGCTCCGACTCGAGGATGATGCGGAAGCCCACGCGGACGAGCTCCTGGTCGTCGACGAGCAGCACGCGCACGTGCTCGGTCATGGGCGGCCCCCGCTCGCTCGCTCCTGACGCCCCCGCGACGTCTCCGACGACGGTACCGGGTCGTCGGCGTCCGGCACGCTCGCCCGGACGGGGGACAGCGGCACCCGGGCGTGCACGAGGTACCCTCCGCCCCTCGGCCCCATCTCGATCCAGCCGCCGACCGCGGCCGCGCGCTCGCTCATGCCGGTGTGCCCCAGTCCGCAGGAGGCGGGAGCGCTCGGGTGCGGGCCGGACCCGCCGTCGTCGGCGATCTCGAGCTCGACCGCGTCGGGGGCGTAGCGGAGGCGCACCTCGGCGTGCGCGCCGCGCCCCGCGTGCTTGCGGACGTTCGTGAGCGACTCCTGCGCGATGCGGTAGAGGCTGAGCCCCACCGTCGCGGGGATCTCGCGGGGCGTGCCGAGGGTGAGGAAGACGGTGGGCAGGCCCGACCCGCTGGACGCCGCGACCAGCTCCTCGAGCTGGGCCACCCCGCGGGTGGACGCGGCGTCGGTGAGCGGATTCGGGACCGCGTCCTCGGCGCGCAGCGCGACCAGGATGCGGTGCAGCTCCTCGATCGCCGAGCGCGCGTCGCCCTCGATGGCGCTGAGCGATGCCGCCGCCCGCTCCGGATCCCGCGCCAGCACCCGCCGCGCCGCTCCCGCCTGCACGCCCATCACGCTGACGTGGTGCGCGACCACGTCGTGCAGCTCGCGCGCGATCCGCAGCCGCTCGGAGGACACGGCCTGCCGGGAGGAGCGCTCCCGCTCATCGTCGAGCTCGGCCGTGCGCGTCTCGAGCGCCTCCAGCCGGCGGGCCGACTGCCACGACGCCTCGCCGAAGACGTAGGCGCTGCCGAAGTAGAGCAGGTTCGACACGACCGCGAGGGCCGACTCCGCCGCGTAGGGCGAGAGCAGCCCGGGGGAGTCGTCGACCGGCACGGAGCTGCCGAAGTACTCGCCCGTGGCGAGGGTGGTGAGCAGCCAGCCCAGCATCCCGACCGCGATCGCCACTCGGACGACGAGCGCCGTGCGCCGGTTCCGGCCCCACGCGCCGACCGTGTAGAGCGCGAGGAACAGGCATATCTGGCCGAAGAGCGACTCCGGCACCTGGAGCACGATCCCGAGCGCGTAGACGACGGAGAGCCCGGCCGCCACGCTCGCGGGGAACCGGCGGCGCAGCGCGAGGGGAAGGGTCATCAGGACGGCCCAGTGGGCGCTGACGACGGGGTGCGCCGCGTCCGGGAATCCCGCCGAGGAGTACAGCGCGACGGAGACGACCGTCGCCACCAGCAGGATCCCCGCGGTGACCGCGTCGCGCACGTATCCGGCCCGGCTCGGCGCTCGCCGGATCCAGCCCGCGTCGAGCGGGTCCGCGGCTCCGTCACCTGAGGGCATGCGCCCCACGCTAACCGACGCCGGTCGGACGGGGCCCCGGGAGGCGGAGGAGCGCACCCCGCCGCCTCCCGGGCGCGACGTCAGTCCCGGCCGGTGATGCCCCGGGTCGAGGCGATGACGTCGCCCATCTTCTTCCCGAGGGCCTCGTAGAACATCGACAGCGGGAACTCGTCGTCCAGCACCGCGTCGGTGAGCCCGCGCGGGGCGCCGAGCAGCACCTCGTCCGGGAGCCCGCGGGCCCAGGCGGAGGCGGGGTGCGGAGTGAGAGTGGCCGCGATCAGCTCGTGCGCGGCCAGCCAGTGCGCCGTCTTCGGCCGGTCGATCGAGCGCCAGTAGAGCTCGTCGATCGCGTCCGAGAGGGCGACGACCACGTCGGCGACGCCGTCCCACTCGAACGCCAGCCGGGTGTCGGTCCAGTGCAGGACGCCGTGCTGGTGCAGCCAGGCGAAGAGCAGCTGGCCGCCGAGGCCGTCGTAGTTGCGCACCCGCGACCCGGTGAGCGGGAAGCGGAAGAGCCGGTCGAACAGGATCGCGTACTGCACGAAGCGCGAGCGCTCGGCCAGCGCCTCCTCCTCGTCGTCGCGGCGGTCGAGCGCGCCGAGGCGGCGCTCGATGGCGACGGCCTCGCGGAAGGCGGTGAGGTCGCACCGCAGCTCCTCCAGCGAGTAGAGGAAGAAGGGCATCCGCTGCTTGATCATGAACGGGTCGAACGGCAGGTCGCCGCGCATGTGGGTGCGGTCGTGGATGAGGTCCCACATCACGAAGGACTCCTCCGCCAGGCGCTGGTCGGCCACCAGGCGCTGCGCGTCCTCCGGGAGCTCGAGACGGGTGATCCGGGCCGCCTCCGTGACGACGCGGCGGAACCGGGCCGCCTCGCGGTCGGCGAAGATCGCGCCCCAGGTGAAGGACGGGACGGAGCGCATCGCGACCGTCTCGGGGAACAGCACAGCGCTGTCGGTGTCGTAGCCGGCGGTGAAGTCGACGAAGCGCACGGGCACGAAGAGGGCGTTGGAGTAGTCCCCGGCCTCCAGCTCGGCGACGAACCGCGGCCAGACGACCTCGACGAGGACGGCCTCGACGTGGCGGTCGCGGCTGCCGTTCTGGGTGTACATGGGGAAGACGACGAGGTGGCGGCGGCCGTCGACGCGCTCGAGCTGCGGCTGGAACGCGGTGAGCGAGTCGAGGAAGTCGGGCAGGCCGAGTCCGCCGGCGCTCCAGCGCTCGAGGTCGACGACCAGCGCGTCGAGGTACGCGGCGTCGTGCGGGAACGCGGGGGCGAGGGTGCGGACGCCGGCGACGATCCGCTCGACGAGGGTGCGCGCCTCCTCGAGCCGCTCGGGATCGGCGAGCGAGCCGTCCTGGGACTGGAGCGGCTGCAGCCCGGCGGCGGCCGCCTTCAGGTCGAGCCAGGCGGCGGACTCCTCCACGCGGTCCTCGACGACCTCGGGTTCTCCGACGACGGTGCTCTGCACGGCTTGCGACATGGTGATCCTCCTCACGCTGGTGATACGGGGCTGCAGGAGCGGAACGCGCTCCGACTCCGAGCGTATGGGCTCCTGCGCGCGCTTTTCTTGCGTCTCAGCGGAGCGAAGCGGCGATCTCGCGGGGGCGGGCGCACGTCTCCGCCGCCCCTCGGAGGCCCCGCGGTCAGCGGCTGCCCAGGTGTTGTGCAGGTGCCACCCCCCGTCCGGGGCTAGATTCCTCACCGCTTCCGTTTCCCTCCCCTGATCGGGTCGAAAATGGGGCGACACCGTGTCCGCATCCCGAGTGCGGAGACATCCGATCGGACAGGCGCGCCGAACACCCTGGCGGCGCGCTCGATCGGCGAGCCATCCTGAGAGAGAGGATCGGAGCGCGTGACGGGACCCGAACCCGGAAGCGACCAGAGAACAGCCAGCATCGACCACCACCCCGAGAACCTCCGCCTGCTCCCCTGGCCGCAGGCGGACGCCTCCGTCCTGCGCGACACCCTCGCGCACGCGGGCGGCGGACTCGAGAGCGAGAGCGAGATCCTCGTGCGCCACGACCGCTACCTGCGCGGTTGGGCGGACGGCGACGCGTTCTTCTACGTGGTCGAGCTGGACGGACTCTCCGTCGGCTCCATCGGCTATTGGTACGGCTGCTCGCGCGGCGTCGTCGCCTACGAGGCGGCGTGGAGCATCGCTCCGCACGCCCGCGGCATCACCGCGGCCTCCGTGCGGATGCTGCTCGAGGAGGCGGCGGCGTTCCCCGTGCCCCGCTTCGTGCACGCCTTCGTGGCGGAGAGCGACCTGGACGCGGGCGCGACCTGCGTCGAGGCCGGCTTCGACCGGATCGACCTCGTCGAGCAGGGCGAACCGCCGGAGCTCTACGTGGACTGGGCGTTCGACCTGGCCGCCGTGGCCTGATCAGATCCCGTGGCGCTCCAGCCACGGCCGCAGCACCGCGAGGAACTCCTCGGGGTGCTCGAGGCCGGGCAGGTGCGCCGCGTCCTCGAGCACGTGCAGCTCGGCACCGCCCACCTCGGCGGCGAGGTGCTCGCAGACCGGCAGCGACTCGGAGAGGTCGTGCGCGCCCGCCACGACGAGGGTCGGCACGGCGATCTCCCCGAGCCGCTCGCCCGCCGGCCCGGAGGGATCGATCGGGCGGGGGGCCTCCGCCTCGTGGCCGACGCCCGTGAGCGCGAGCTCCCGGACCCGCGCAAGGAACTCCGGAGCCACGTCGTCCGCGGAGCGGTCGGGACCCACGGCCCAGAGCTCCGCCTCGACGATCGCCGCGGCCTCCCGCTCGCCCGCGAGCTCCAGCGCCTCGACCTCCCCGAAGCGCCGCTCCTCCTCCGCCGTCAGCGCGGGGTAGTCGAAGCCCGCCAGGCCCGGCGCGATCACGACCAGGCCGGTCACCCGCTCCGGATGCTCGAGCGCCAGGTCGAGCGCGAGCGTCCCGCCCCGCGAGCAGCCGACGACCACCGCGCGCTCGACCCCGAGGTGGTCGAGCACGTCCAGGGCGTCCCGGCGCGGGTCGTACTCCACGTCCTCCGTGCTCGTTCCGCCCGCGCCGCGGACGTCGTAGCGGACCACCAGCCGGTCGCGCGAGAGGTCGGGGACGAGCGGGTCCCACATCCGCAGGTCGGCGATGCCCGCGTGCACGAGCAGCAGGGCGGGCGCGGAGGCGTGGCCGTCCGCCTCCCAGTAGAGGCTCGCGCCGGGGACCTCGAGATGCGGCATGCCGCACACCGTAGGCGCGTCCCGCCGGCGCTGCAACGCCCGGCCACTGCCTAGGGTGGAGGCGCGACAGCGGACGGGCCGCGGCGGGGAGGCGGCGGCGTGGAGGGCGTGCTCACCGGCTTCTCGATCATCGGGGTCGTCATCGCGGTCGGCTACCTGATCGCGCGGTTCCGGATCGTCCCGCCCGAGAGCCGGCTGATCCTGTCGCGGATCGCCTTCTTCGTCACGACGCCGGCGCTGCTGTTCACCGTGCTGTCGCGGGCCGACGTCTCCGTCCTCTTCTCCTCGTTCCTGCTCGTCTCGCTCCTGACGGTGCTGACCGTCGCCCTGCTCTACGTGCTGGCCTCGCGGCTGCTCTTCCCCCGCCCGCTGCCGGAGACGGTGATCGGGACCGCGGCCTCCTCCTACGTCAACGCCAACAACATCGGGCTGCCGGTCGCCATCTACGTGCTGGGCGATCCGCAGTGGGTGGCCCCGACGCTCCTCCTGCAGCTGATCGTCCTCGCGCCGACGATCCTGACGCTGCTCGACGTCTCGACGAGCGGGCGGACCTCGGTCGGCGCGATCCTCACGCAGCCGCTGCGGAATCCGATGATCATCGCCTCCGCCCTCGGCCTCGTCGTCGCCCTCACCGGCGTCGAGCTGCCCGCGCCCGTGCTGCAGCCGTTCTCGATCATCGGCAACGCGTCGATCCCGCTGGTGCTGATCGCCTTCGGGATGTCGCTGCGCGGGCAGCGGCCGCTGGAGGCGGGGCCGGCGCGGGTCGAGGTGGTCGTCGCCTCCGTGCTCAAGTCGCTGGTGATGCCGGCGGTCGCGCTGCTGCTGGGGCGCTTCGCGTTCCACCTCGACTCCGAGCACCTCTTCGTGGTGACGGTGACCGCCGCGCTGCCGACCGCGCAGAACATCTTCACCTTCGCCTCGCGCTACGACCGGGGCGTCGCCGTCGCCCGCGACACGGCCCTCGTGACCACGGTCGCCGCGGTGCCCGTGCTCATCGGGGTGTCCCTCCTGCTGGGCTGAGCGGAGCAGCATCCCCGGCTCCCGCTCGGGCCCGGCGGAGGCGCCGGACGGCCCGCGCATCCGCGTCGCGTGTCCCTCGTCCTGGGACGGGGCCGGTGGCGCGGGCCCGGTCGCACTCCGCCGACCGTCGCTTAGGCTCTCTCGAATGAGCACCACCACGTCCGCCGACCGCTCCGCCCGCGGCAGGCCGCGCCGCCGTCGCGGCCTCTGGATCACGCTGATCGTCCTCCTGGTCCTGCTGATCGGCGCCGTCGTCGCGATGCTCCTCGGCGTGCGCACCTACGACAAGGCGATGACCGTCCGCGACAAGCTGACCGAGGCGATCCCGCTGGTGTCGCAGGTGACGGACAGGCTGACGACGTTCGACACCTCCGGGGCGGAGGAGATCGCGGGCCGGATCGCGACCCTCACCGGCGAGGCGCGCGACGAGACCGAGGACCCGGTGTGGCGGGTGATGGAGGTGGTGCCCGTCCTCGGGCCGAACCTGTCCGCGGTCCGCGCCGCGACCGAGATCGCCGACGACGTCTCCGGCCGGATCGTCACGCCGCTCTCCACGACCTCGCTCGACATCCTCAAGCCCGTCGACGGCAGGGTCGACCTCGCGGCGATCACCGAGCTGTCGCAGAAGATCACCGTCGCCAAGGAGGTCGTCGACGCGGCGCAGACCCGCGTCGAGGGCATCGACCGCGGCCCGCTGGTGCCGCAGGTCGCCTCGGCCCTCGACTCCTTCACTCCGCAGCTGGCCACCGCGACCGCGGCGATGGAGCAGGTCGAGCCGCTCACCGCGATCCTCCCCGACTCCCTCGGAGCGTCCGGTCCGCGCCACTACCTGGTGATGTTCCAGAACCTGGCGGAGTCGCAGGCTCTGGGCGGCGGCGCGTCGTCGGTGATGCAGCTCGACGTCGACGGCGGCGCGATATCGATCGGCCGTCAGCTGGGCAGCGGCGACTTCCGCGGTCTGGCGCCCGTCACCGTCGACCAGAGCGCGCTCGACACCATCGGCGAGAACATGGCGACGACCTTCAACGTCTCGACCAGCCGCCCCGACTTCCCGACGGCCGCCTCGATCGCCTCGCAGTTCTGGGCGCAGAAGTTCCCCGAGCAGAGGATCGACGGCGTCCTCGCGATCGACCCCGTCGCCCTCTCCTACCTCCTCGGCTCGACCGGGCCCGTGACCCTCACCGACGGCACGGTCCTCACGAGCGAGAACACCGTCTCGACCCTGCTCAACGAGGTCTACTTCCGCTACCCGGAGTCGGTCGTGGCCGAGCGCACCGACGAGTTCTTCTCGGAGGCGAGCGCGACGGTCCTGGGCAAGATCCTCGGCGGGGAGATGGAGCCGACGAAGATGCTCCCGGCGATCGTGAAGGCGGTCGACGAGAGCCGCATCCTCGCCTACAGCTCCGACGCCGACGAGCAGGCGCTCCTCGCGCCCACGCCGATCGCGGGGGTCCTGCCGCAGACGACGACCGACGGCACGACCACCGGAGTGTTCTTCCAGGACGCCTCGGGCGGCTCGAAGATGGACTACTACCTGAGCACGGCGGTCACGCAGTCGAGCGCGGGCCGGTGCGCCGCCTCGGGCGCGGTCTTCACCACCTCCGTCACCGTGACCAACACGATCTCGAAGGCGGTCGCTCGGACGCTGCCCGGCTACGTCGCCGCGGCCGGCGGGCGCGGTGCGTACCCCCTGGGCGACTTCGTCACCAACATCTACGTCTACGGCCCTCCCGGGACCACGGTGTCGAGCGCGGCCTGGGCCGACGGCACCGGCTACGGACCCGAGAGCCTCGACGACCTCGGCCGTCCCGTCTCGAAGGTCGCCGTGCAGCTCTCGCCCGGCCAGTCCGAGACGTTCGACGTGCAGTTCAGCGCCGGCGACGCCTCCGGCTTCGGCGACCAGACCGTGCGGGTGACCCCGATGATCAACCCCACCGCGGTGACGCTGAACGACGAGCCCGCCTGCGGCTGACCTCGCCGGCGGTCGGCGCCCCGGGTCGGTGCTGGACCAGCGCTGACCGCGCCGACCGCTGACGCGCCCCCGGTCGGTGCTGGACCAGCGCCGCCCGCCCGACCGCTGACGCGCCCCCGGGTCGGTGCTAGACCAGCGCCGACCCGGGGATCGAGCTCGTCACGAGCGAGGAGGCGAGGAACGCGGTGGCGATGCAGAGCACGAACCCGATGACCGGCACGAGGAACGCGCGACGGCCCACGAGGTAGCGCACGACCGTCACGGCCACGGCGATCAGTGTCAGCGCGGGCGGCCCGATCAGCGCGATCGAGACGCCCCAGTCGATCCGGTCGAAGTCGCAGGCGAAGTTCTGGCCCTCGCACTGCGCGGGGAAGACCGAGAGGATCGCGGCGAGGTAGCCGAGCACGATCGTGAGCAGGCCGAGGGCGAGGCAGCCGAGGATCGAGAGCACGAGGTCCCAGCGGCGCCGGCGCGGCTTCCCGGCGGCGATGATCTCGCCCACCGAGCGGTAGGCGTCGGACCGGAACTCGTCGTGCGCGGCTGCGGGACGGGCGGTCGCAGGGCGGGCGGTCGCAGGGCGTGCCGTCGCGGGTCGGGAGGCGGGGCGGGAGGCACCGGCCGAGGCGGCCTGGGCCCGCGCGCGCTTCTTCTTCGACGAGGCCATGCTCAGAAGATCATCGGGCGGTCGTCGTCGAGGGTCGTCTCCAGGTCGAGATCGACCACCACCGGGACGTGGTCGCTCGGGGCGTCGCCCTTGCGCTCGTCGCGGTGGATCGAGGCGCCGGTGACGAGCTCGCCGAACGCGGGGGAGCCGAGCACGAAGTCGATCCGCAGCCCCTCGTTGCGCGGGAAGCGGAGCTGCTTGTAGTCCCAGTAGGTGTAGCCCTCGGGCACGAGGGGGCGGACGACGTCGCGCAGGCCCGCGTCCTCGAAGGCGGCGAAGGCGGCGCGCTCGGGGATCGAGACGTGCGTGGATCCGGGGCCGAGGCTCGGATCGCCCACGTCGCTGTCGAGCGGCGCGACGTTCCAGTCGCCGACCAGGGCGAGCGGCAGGTCGGGCTCGGCGGCCAGCCACTCGCGGGTGCTCGCCTCGAGGGCCGCGAGCCACTCGAGCTTGTAGAGGTAGTGCGGGTCGTCGACCGCGCGGCCGTTCGGGACGTAGAGGCTCCAGACGCGCACGCCGTCGACCGTCGCGCCGATCGCGCGGGCCTCGAGCGGGTAGGAGCCGTCGGCCGCCGCCTCCTTCGCGAAGCCGGGCATGCCCGGGAAGCCGACCTGCACGTCCTCCATCGGCAGGCGCGAGGCGATGCCGACGCCGTTCCACTGGCTGAGCCCGACCATCTCGACGTGGTAGCCGGCCTCGGCGAAGGCCTCGTGCGGGAACTGCTCGGGCTTGCACTTGAGCTCCTGCATGGCGAGGACGTCCACGTCCTCGCGCACGAGCCAGTCGACGACGCGGCCGGTGCGGGCCCGGATGGAGTTCACGTTCCAGGTGGCGATGCGCATCCTGGAAGTGTAGGAGCCGCCGCCGACACGTCTCCTGCGCGTCCTCCGCGCGTCCCGGCGGCCGCGGGCCGGGGGAGTCATCCCCTCGGCGGATTGCGGAACCGGTGTCGGTGGTCGATGGTTGTCTAGCGCCGTCCCGACCGGCCGTTCGTTGTGCCGTCCGGACGCCGCCGCCGCCCGCGCCGTGCGGGCCCGACGGGCTCCCCGGCGCTCCGCGCTCCCCAGCCCGGTCCCCTCCCCTCCCGCTCCTGCTCCGCCCCTCCGGAGGACCCATGATCCTGCTCCGCCTCGCCTCCGCCTACGCGAAGCCCTACGCGCGCTGGGTGGCCGCCGTCGTCGTGCTGCAGCTCGTCGCGACGCTCGCCGCGCTCTACCTGCCGAGCCTCAACGCCGAGATCATCGACCAGGGCATCGGCCGCGGCGACACCGACTTCATCTGGGGAACCGGCATGACCATGCTCGGCGTCTGCGTCGTGCAGGTCGCCGCGGCGATCGGAGCCGTCTACTTCGGCGCCCGCACCGCCATGTCCGTCGGCCGCGACCTGCGCCGCGACGTCTACCGCCGCGTCGACTCGCTCAGCGGGCTCGAGGTCGGCGGCTTCGGCACGGCCACCCTGATCACCCGCGGCACGAACGACGTGCAGCAGGTGCAGATGCTCGTGCTGATGACCCTCAACTTCATGGTCTCCGCGCCGATCATGTGCGTCGGCGGCATCGTCTTCGCCCTGCGCGAGGACGCCGGCCTCTCCTGGCTCGTCTGGGTGTCGGTGCCGCTGCTGTTCGTCGTGGTCGGCTTCCTGGTGTTCCTGCTGCTGCCGCTGTTCCGCCTCATGCAGGACCGGATCGACGGGATCAACAGCGTGCTGCGCGAGCAGATCACGGGCATCCGCGTGGTGCGCGCCTTCGTGCGCGAGCCGTTCGAGTCCGAGCGGTACCGCAAGGCCAACGCGGCGATCACCGAGGTGTCGATCAAGGTCGGCAACATCTTCGTGCTGATGTTCCCCGCGATCATGATGATCCTGCACCTGGCCACCGCGGCCGTGCTGTGGTTCGGCGGGCAGCGGGTCGACGCCGGTCAGATGCAGGTGGGCTCGCTCACCGCGTTCCTGCAGTACCTCCTCCAGATCCTCACCGCCGTGATGATGGGCGTCTTCATGGTGATGATGATCCCCCGCGCGGTCGTCTGCGCCGAGCGGATCCAGCAGGTGCTCGACGCCCGCACCAGCCTCACCACGCCCGAGGGCGGAGTCCCGACGCCCGCGCGCGGCCGCGTCGAGTTCTCCGGGGTCGTCTTCGGCTACCCGGGCGCCGAGCGCCCCGTGCTCTCGGGCATCGACATCGTCGCGGAGCCGGGCCGCACCACGGCCGTCGTCGGCTCCACCGGCGCCGGCAAGACGACCCTGCTCGGCCTCGTGCCGCGCCTGTTCGACCCGCAGGAGGGCACCGTCACGATCGACGGCGTGCCCGTCTCCTCCCTCGACCGGGCGCAGCTCGCCGAGGTGATCGGGCTCGTGCCCCAGCGCCCCTACCTCTTCTCGGGGACGATCGCCTCGAACCTGCGCTTCGGCCGCCCCGACGCGACGGACGCCGAGCTGTGGGAGGCGCTGCGCATCGCCCAGGGCGAGGACTTCGTGCGGAGCAAGGAGCACGGGCTCGACGAGCCGGTCTCGCAGGGCGGCACCAACGTCTCCGGCGGGCAGCGCCAGCGGCTCTGCATCGCGCGGGCCCTCGTCGCGAAGCCGCGGGTCTACCTGTTCGACGACTCGTTCTCGGCGCTCGACGTCGCGACCGATGCGCGGCTGCGGGAGTCGCTGGCCGACGCCACCACCGACGCGACCGTGATCATCGTGGCCCAGCGGGTGTCGACCATCCGCCACGCCGACCAGATCGTCGTGCTCGACGCGGGCCGCGTCGTCGGCCGCGGCACGCACGACGAGCTCCTCGAGACGAACGCGACCTACCGCGAGATCGTCGAATCCCAGCTGAGCGTCGAAGGAGTGTCCTGAGATGGCGCGCACACGCGACACCACCGCCCCCGAGGAGACGACGTCCCCCGAGCCCGAGTTCGAGCCCGGCGAGGGTGACGGCGGCATGTTCGGGGACGGGCCGCCCGCCCGCAAGGCGCAGAACTTCTGGCCCTCGGCCAAGCGCCTCTTCTCGCTGCTCGGCCCCGAGCGCGCCCGGATGGTCCTCGTGGTCGCCCTGGTCTCGCTGTCGGTCGTCCTCACCGTCATCGCGCCCAAGATCCTCGGGCAGGCGATGGACACGATCTTCAACGGCGTGATCGGCTCCCAGCTCCCCGCCGGCGTCCCGCTCGAGCAGATCATCGAGCAGCAGCGCGCCTCGGGCAACGGCACCTTCGCCGACATGCTGGCCAAGACCGACATCGTGCCCGGCGCGGGCATCGACTTCGTGGTCCTCGGCCGCCTGATCATCATCGTGCTGCTGATGTACGTCGTCGCGTCGGTGCTCATGTGGGCGCAGGGCTACATCCTCAACGGCCTCGTGATGCGGGTGGTCTTCGGCCTCCGTCAGGACATCGAGGCGAAGCTTAACCGCCTCCCGCTGCGCTTCTTCGACACCCGGCAGCGCGGCGACGTGATGTCGCGCGTCACGAACGACGTCGACAACATCCAGACGGCGCTGCAGCAGGCCTTCTCGCAGCTGGTGCAGTCGGTGCTCACCATCATCGGCATCGCCGCGATGATGTTCATCGTCTCGTGGCAGCTCGCGCTGATCGCGCTGATCTCGATCCCGCTCTCGGGCGTGATCGCGGGCGTGATCGGCGCCCGCTCCCAGAAGCTCTTCGCCGCCCAGTGGAAGAACACGGGCGCGCTCAACGGCCACATCGAGGAGACCTTCTCCGGGCTCGAGATCGTCCGCGCCTTCGGCCGCGACCGCGAGATGCTCGAGGAGTTCGACCGCCGCAACGACAGCCTCTACACCGCCTCGTTCGGCGCCCAGTTCGTCTCGGGCATGATCATGCCCGCGATGACCTTCGTCTCCTACCTCTCCTACGTGCTCATCGCCGTGGTCGGCGGCCTGCGGGTCGCCTCCGGTCAGCTCACGCTCGGCGACGCGACCGCGTTCATCCAGTACTCGCGCGAGTTCACCCAGCCGGTGACCCAGCTGGCGAGCATGGCGAACATGCTGCAGTCCGGCGTCGCCTCGGCCGAGCGCACGTTCGAGCTGCTCGACGCCGAGGAGCAGGAGCCGGAGACGGCGACCGCGTCGCTCCCGCAGCGCACCGACGGCCACGTGGAGTTCGAGGGCGTCTCGTTCTCGTACGACCCGGAGCAGCCGCTGATCGAGGACCTGACCTTCTCCGCGCAGCCCGGGCAGACGGTCGCCATCGTCGGTCCGACCGGGGCGGGGAAGACCACGCTGGTCAACCTGGTCATGCGCTTCTACGAGCTCACCGGAGGGCGCATCCTGCTCGACGGCGTCGACATCACGAGCCTCGCGCGCGGCGATCTGCGCTCGCGCGTGGGCATGGTGCTGCAGGACGCGTGGCTCTTCCAGGGCACCATCCGCGAGAACATCCGCTACGGGAGCCTGGACGCGACCGACGAGGAGATCGTCGATGCGGCGAAGGCCACCATGGTCGACCGCTTCGTGCGCCAGCTGCCCGACGGCTACGACACGGTGCTGGACGCCGACGGCGGCAGCGTCTCGGCGGGCGAGCGGCAGCTGATCACGATCGCGCGCGCGTTCCTCGCGAACCCGTCGCTGCTGATCCTCGACGAGGCCACCTCCTCGGTCGACACCCGCACGGAGCTGCTCGTGCAGCACGCGATGAACGCGCTGCGCACCGACCGGACCTCGTTCGTCATCGCGCACCGGCTCTCCACGATCCGCGACGCCGACACCATCCTGGTGATGGAGTCGGGCCGGATCGTCGAGCAGGGCGCGCACGAGGCGCTCCTGAAGCAGCGCGGCGCCTACTACGAGCTCTACATGACGCAGTTCCGCGGAGGAGGCGACGAGGCGGGCGAGCACGCCGCAGCGGGCGCGCTCCCGAGCGGGGGAGGGGTCGCCCCGTAGAGTAGGCGCGTGACCGACGCACGCCAGCAGCTCATCGAGTACATCGGCTCCGACGCCGTCTTCCACGGGGACTTCACCCTCACGAGCGGCAAGAAGGCGTCGTACTACGTCGACCTGCGCCGCGTGAGCCTCGACCACCGGGTCGCGCCGCTGATCGGGCAGGTCATGCTCGACCTCATCGCGCCGCTCGAGCGCGTCGACGCCGTCGGCGGCCTCACCATGGGAGCCGACCCGATCGCCGCCGCGATCCTCCATCAGGGCGCCGCCCGCGGTCTCGCCTACGACGCGTTCGTCGTGCGCAAGGAGCCCAAGGACCACGGCCGCGGCCGGCAGGTCGAGGGCCCCGACCTCGAGGGCAAGCGCGTCGTCGTCGTCGAGGACACGTCCACCACCGGCGGCTCGCCGCTGAAGGCGATCGAGGCCCTGCTGAAGGTCGGCGCCGAGATCGCAGGAGTCGCCGTCGTCGTCGACCGCGCGACCGGTGCCCGCGAGATCATCGAGGACGCCGGCTACCCGTACTTCGCCGCGATCGGTCTGGCCGACCTCGGCCTGAGCTGATGGTCGACGAGGGGGGACGCGGCGGGGGCCCGGGAGGCGGCGAGCACCCGGAGCCGGAGCGCCGCGGGTCCGAGGGCCGCGAGCCGGAGCCTGCCGGATCGGAGGCCTCCGAGCCGGAGCGTGCCGAGCCGGAGCGACCCGAGCCGGAGCGTCCCGTCGGCAGCAGCGAGTGGCTGCTCCAGCAGCTCAGCGGCGGCCGCCTGAAGAGCATCTTCGACTCGCCCCGCCCCGTCCCTCCCGTGGAGGAGTCGCGCGCGGAGCGGACGTCCGGTCCTGCTGAGTCCGCAACCGACGAGGCCCACGCGTCAGCGGAGGAGCGGAGCGTTGCGAGCGAGTCGGCCTCCTCCGCCGACGCGGCCGGACCGTCGTCGAGCGACAGCGACAGCGACTCCGACGCCGCGCCGCCCCGTGCCCCCGCCGCTCCGGTCGGCCTGTGGCCGGGGGAGCCCGTGCTGAGCGCGACGCCCGCCGCCGAGGAGGCCGGCGGCGACCTCCCGAAACCCGCGGACGACTCCGCTCGGGTGGAGGTGCAGGACGCCGACGCCGACCGCGGAACGGTCGTGGAGCCGGAGCGCTCCTCCGACCGCGACGGCGTCTCCGCCGAGGGACGGAGCTCTCGGGGCGGCGACACGGGAGTCCCCGACGCGGGAGCCCGCGCCGTGGGAGCGCCCGAGACGGATGCCCGCGAGGCGAGTGCCCGCGAGACGGGTGCCGGTGGGACGACTGCCCGCGAGACGAGTGCCTCCGACGCGGACGTGTCCGACGAGGACGACTCCGACGAGGACGCCTTCGACGCGTTCTTCGCCCCCCTCCGCGACGACAACGCCGACGGCTCCGGCTCCGACGCCTCCACCGATGCCGGCCGCACCGAGGTGCACCGCCGCGGGGCGGACTCCGTGCGCCCGGTCCTGCCGCACACCGACCCTCCCGCCGACCTGCCGACCGCCCCCGCCGGACTGCGCAGCGCGCACCGGCCGGACGACGAGCCCGATGCCGGATCCTCGGCCGACGTCGACCCGGCGGGCCGCTCCGGCGTCCCCTACCCCGCCGACGGACGCCCGGTCGGCGCCACCCCTCCGACTCCGCGCGAGCCGACTCCGCCCGCCGTCTACGAGTGGCCCGACCCGCGAGGGGACTGGGACCAGCCGCCCGTGTGGGAGCAGGTCGTCGCTCCGCAGGACGAGCCCGACGATGACGGCGGCGACGAGGAGCTGTGGCGCGAGACCGCCGGCGCCTACTCGTGGAACCTCGAGCCGGCCGCCGAGCCCGCCGACCGCGCCGAGCCCGCGCCCTTCCGCACCGCTCCCGCGGCCGCCCACGTCAACGCCGCTCCGCCGCGGAAGCGCCGCTCCGCCCGGTCCCGACCCGAGAGCCGCGAGCGCGACTCGGCGCCCGCCGGAGCGCCCGCATGGCGCACGCTCAGCCGACGCCGGCTCCTGATCGGCCTGATCGCGGCGGGTGCGGTGATCCTCCTCGCCGGGCTCTTCGCGATCGGCATCGCCGTCGGGAGCGCCGGCGGCCGAGCAGAGCCGCAGGCCGTCCCGGTCGTCAGCGAGACGCCCACGGCGGAGCCGACCCCCTCGCCCACGCCGACCGCGACCCTCCCGACCGTCGGACCGCTGCCCGTCGGCACCTGGGCCTGGAGCGCGCTCCTCGGCGGCGAGTGCGTCGAGCCCTTCGACTCCGTCTGGGCGGAGGAGTTCACCGTCGTGGACTGCGCGGGGGCCCACTCCGCCCAGCTCGTCGCCACCGCGGAGCTGACAGACGCGGTGTTCCCCGGCCAGGACGCCCTGGCCGTCACCGTCTCCTCGCTCTGCCAGGCGCAGGGCGTCGTGGACGTCGCCGCGGCCGAGACCTACGGCGACGTGCAGGTCGCCGGTGCGTTCCCCGTCACCCAGGAGCAGTGGGACGCGGGCGAGCGCAGCTACTACTGCTTCGTCGACCGGGCGGGCGGCGGCGAGCTGACCGGCTCCCTCGCCGGCACCCCCGCGGCCTGACGCGCGCCGTCGCTCGGGCCTCGGAGGACGCCGCCGGGCACCGGCCCGGTGCACCCGGCCGAGCCGCGGAGCGCCCAGTAGGATCGCTCGTCGTGCAGGAGAACGAGGCGACCCCCGCGACCGGACCCACCGCCTCCGTGGAGCTCACCACGAACGGCGTCGGCCCCTGGCAGGGCGAGCGGCCCGAGGACGACCGCCTCGACCCGGAGCTGCTGGAGCGTGGCGACGCGCGCAACGTGGTCGACCGCTTCCGCTACTGGCGGATGGACGCGATCGTCGCGGAGCTCGACCGCACGCGGCACCCGTTCCACGTCGCGATCGAGAACTGGCAGCACGACATGAACATCGGCTCGATCGTCCGCAGCGCGAACGCGTTCGGCGCGGAGGGCGTCCACATCGTCGGCCGGCGGCGGTGGAACAAGCGCGGCGCGATGGTCACCGACCGCTACCAGCACGTCCAGCACCACGAGACGGTGGCCGACCTCGTGCAGTGGGCCGCGGAGGCGGACGTGCCCCTCCTCGCCGTCGACAACGTCCCCGGCTGTGTGCCGCTCGAGACCTACCGGCTCCCCGAGCGCTGCCTCCTGCTGTTCGGGCAGGAGGGACCCGGCCTCTCGGAGGAGGCGATCGCCGCCTCGGAGGCCGTGCTCGAGATCACGCAGTTCGGCTCGACCCGGTCGATCAACGCCTCGGCGGCGGCAGCCGTCGCGATGCACGCCTGGGTGCTGCAGCACGTCCGCTTCTGACCCCCGCGAGCCGCGGTGCCGTGTCAGGAACCGGCGCCCGGCCCGCTGCCGGGACTCAGACCGCTGAATCCGGCGGGAACTCCGACTCCAGCGGCTCCGACGACAGGAGCTCGTGCACCCCGCTCAGCACCTCGTCCGGGCGGAACGGATAGCGCTCGATCTCGGCCTCGTCGCTGATCCCCGTCAGCACCAGCACGGTGTGCAGGCCCGCCTCGATGCCCGCGACGATGTCGGTGTCCATCCGGTCGCCGATCATCCCGGTGTTCTCGCTGTGCGCGCCGATCTTGTTCATCGCCGAGCGGAACATCATCGGGTTCGGCTTGCCGACGACGTACGGATCCTTACCCGTCGCCTTCGTGATGAGCGCCGCGATCGCCCCCGTCGCCGGGAGCACGCCCTCGGCGCTCGGCCCCGTCGCATCGGGATTGGTGACGATGAAGCGCGCACCCGCGACGATCAGGCGGATCGCCTTCGTGATCGCCTCGAAGCTGTAATTGCGGGTCTCGCCCACGACCACGTAGTCCGGCGCCGTCTCCGTCATGATGAAGCCCGCCTCGTGCAGCGCGGTGGTGATCCCCGCCTCGCCGATCACGAACGCGCTCCCGCCCGGCTTCTGCGACGCGCAGAAGTCCGCCGTCGCCAGAGCGCTCGTCCAGATCCGCTCCTCCGGCACGTGCAGCCCCGACCCGCGCAGCCGCGCCGCCAGATCCCGCGGCGTGAAGATCGAGTTGTTCGTCAGCACCAGGAACGGCGTGCCCGAATCGGTCCACTCCTGGATCAGCTCGGGCGCGCCGGGGAGCGCCTTGTTCTCGTGCACCAGCACGCCGTCCATGTCCGTGAGCCAGGCCTCGACTTCACTGCGGTTCGTCGCCATGGGTCGATGCTATCGGCGGCACCCCCGCGCACGACGGCGACGACCGGCGAACCGGCCGGCTCCCTCCGCTGACGCCCCTGTGGAGGGACGACCGTCGTGCGCCGGACGGCCGGACCCCGGACCCGCACAGCCGCGAGCGGGATAGCCTGGGAGGCATGAGTGGCGAGAACCTGCTGGGCCCCGAACCGACCCTCCTCCCCGACGAGCCCGCGGTCACCGCGGCCCTCGCGAAGCACGCGAACCCGGGAGCCGTCGAATTCGCCGCCCTCGCCGCCGCCCACCCGCGCTCCCCGCTGGCCTGGGCACTGCTCGCCGACAGCGTCTGGGGCATCGACGCGGCCCTCCCCTCCTACGCCTACGCCCGCGTCGGCTACCACCGCGGTCTGGACCTCCTGCGATCCGCCGGCTGGCGCGGCCAGGGTCCCATCCCGTGGCGCCACGGACCCAACCGCGGTTTCCTCCTCGCCCTCTACGCCCTCCGCCGCGCCGCCGACTCGATCGGCGAGACGGAGGAGGTCGCGCGACTCACCCATTTCCTTCAGCAGGCCGATCCCGCCGCCATCGACGAGATCGAGCGCTATCACGAGGACGCGCTTCCCCCCACTGCCGCCATCGTCATCCTCGGCAACGACTAGGCGGCGCCGGGGACGCGGTCCCGGGGGCGTCGGGCTCGGAGGCCGGCCCGGAGGGCTTGAGGCGGAGTCGCGATCCCGTCCACCCGCAGTCCTGCGCATCGTCTCCTGTCGGCGTGCCACCCGCCGGCGAGGATCCGGCGGAAGCCCGACCGCTCAGGTCCTCCTCGTCCCTTCCCCTGGGTAGTGTTCGCTCCTGTGACGCTCTTCTCGGACCTCCCCGTCCTTCCCGTCCTCAGGCGCGCACGCGAGCGCGATCGCCTCGCGTCCGCGGAGGCGGGCTGCTGGGCGTGACACGGTCGGCCGGGGAGGCTCCGGTGAGCCGGTGGCGCCTGCGGGTCGCCGGGACCACGGCGGTCCTCGCCTTTCTGCTCCTGCTCGTCTGCGCCGATCCCTTCGGATCGGACTCCTCGCGGCAGTTCGTCCGGATCGCCCGCTCCCATGATCCGACTGGTCTCGTCCACGCCCTGGGTGGAGAAGGGATCGCAGTCTGCGCTCTCGCCTCACCGGCTGCAGCGGCGGCAGCCGCGCTGGTGGCCTCGAGCAGCCGTCGCCCCTTCGTCCCCGCACTCGGAGTGCTCGCGCTGCTCGAGGGGGCGTCGACCGTCGAGATGATCGTCACTCCGCCGTCGGTCGGTGGCGTGCTGTACGGCCTCCTCTCGGTTCTCGCGGGCACGGCGGTCGGGGCGCTGGTCGGCACGATCCTCCGACGAGTCGTCCCGAATCGATCCGCCGCACGCTCACTGCGGATCCTCTGGCGCACGTGGCTCGCCGTCCTCCTCGCCGTCGCACTGCTCGCCGCGGTGGCGGTGCCCCTCTTCGTCCGCCCCGTTCTCGATCCCGTGGGGGGAGCCGATGCGCTCGTGGTGCTGGGTCCTGCTACTGATCGCAGGGTCGGCCGTGCGCTCGCTCTGCTCGAGGAGCACCGGGATGTCACCCTCGTGCTCTCGACTCCGCGCCTGGAGAACGGTTCGTTCGCCCGAGCCGAATGCGATGCCGGCGAGGAGGTCAGAGTCGTCTGCTTCACTCCCTCCCCGTTCACTACGGGCGGTGAGATCTCCGAGCTGAACACGCTCTCCTCGGAGTACGACTGGACCTCGGTGGCACTGATGACCTCCACTCCGCATGTGACCCGGGTCCGCACGATCGCGTCTCGCTGCCTGCGCACACCGTTCTCGGTCGGCTCGGTCGACGAGCCGCGGCGGGTGAGCGAGTGGACTCTGGCGGTGGTCTATCAGGTGCTGGCGTTCGGCAAGCTGCTGATCCTGCAATCCTGTGAGAGCGGCCGCTCGTGAAGAAGGATCCGCCCCTTGGGCCCCCCTTCTAGGGGCGGAACCATGGATCCGCGTCGTCGTTCCAGGAAAACGACAGAGTCTCCTCTGCTTCCCTCCGCGGTCGGGGGGTGCGGCCGTCGACAGCCGATGGCGGGATGATCCGAGCATGAGGAGATGACGACGACTCTCGAAACAGGACCCGGATCCCGCCGCACGTTCCTCCGCTACGGAGGGGCCGCGGCCGCGGCCGCCGTCGTCGCCGCACCCGCCGCGGAAGCCGCGGACGAGACTATACCTGCGACCCGCGTCAACGGAATCCACAACTACCTCGAATTCGCCGGGACCACTGACGAGGACAAGCTCCGTGCCGCGATCGACTATTTCGTCGCCGCTCGCCAAGAGGTCACGTTGACGATCTCGAAGAGCTTCAAGATCACGCGCACCCTCGTGATCGACTCCTCGTACATCTCGCTCGAGTTCACCTGCGGTCCGCTGAATGCGACCGCCATCACCAGCGGTCCTGCTCTCACGGTGATCGGCAGTGCCACGTCCGGCTACCCCAACAACAGGGCGGCGATCACCGGACTCCGTCTGCTGGGGCCGGGAGCGTCCGCGACGGCCAGCACCGGAATCCTGTTCAACACCGACAGCACGACTGCCGCCACCACGCGCGGGCTCGGACTCTGGGGCCTGGAGATCTCGGGCTTCGGGACCGGCGTGTCCTTCGAGAACGATGCGTTCCTGATCAGCTTCTACAACTTCCACATCTTCCGCTGCAGGACGGCCGTTTCCATGCCCGCAGGCAGAGTCAACTACGGCGAGAACATCAAGTTCATCGGCGGTGGTATCGGCACCAGCACCCTCGGCGTCTACAACGCCAACCCGAACGGCGAGCTGCACTTCGTCTCGACGTCGATCGACTTCTGCGTGCAGGCCGTGAAGGTCGACGCGGGTCGGGTGATCCTGCACCAGCCGCATATCGAGATCAACGAGAGCGGCGCGAACTCCACGCTCTCGCAGTTCGTCACCGGGTCGAGTACAGCTGCGCAGATCTCGATCTCAGGCGGACACCTCTTCTTCCATCAGGTCCCGGTGGCCAACTACCTCTTCGAGACCACTGCAGGAGGGTGGGGCGGCGGAATCCAGGTCCATCAACTGTCGATGTTCAATACGCAGATGAAATCGGGATATCTCGCCGGTGGCACTGCGAAGGTCCGTATCAGCCAGCACGTCACCTCGGACGGGAACGGCAGCGGTTCGGGGCAGGGGTCGATTCTGCATTCGAAGGCGGCGAACAAGCTCGTCGACGGGAACTTCTCTCTCGCAGCGCCCGTCGACGCGTTCCTCAACGGCGCCGACGCGACGAGCCGCACCACCAGCCCGTCCATGACGCTGACCACCAGCGGCAACCAGCTGCTGATGACCCGAGTGGCCGGCGGTCCCGGTCCGGCGGTCTCCATCGACGTCCCCGTCACAGCGGGGCTGCTGTACGGCGTCGACTTCACCATCGCGGGATCCACGTCGACGGGCACGATGTACGTGTCCGAATCCTTCGTCGCCGTGACCGGCGTGTCCTCGTCGGGGATCCCGATCGTCGCTCGGAGCAGCGCTCGCCCGGTGTCGAATCTCGACCTCGCCGGCGCGAACGCGCAGGCTCCCTTCCGCAAGACCTATCAGCAGACGACCTGGAACCGGGTCGCTCCTGCGTGGGCGACGCACTTCCGGCTGCGGTTCACCTTCGGATCGGTGACAGCAGGAGTGACTCGCTTCTCGGAGATCGTCATCACCGAACTCTGACGGGGGCGGCGGGTGACGGACCTCGAGAAACCCGACTGGTAGCGTCAGACCATCCCTCGCCGGCCGAGGTCGTCCGCTCCGTCGCCGAAGCGAGCGTGTCGCGGTCCGATCACAGGCCGTGGTGCCCTCTCCCAGGTCGTCTCGTGGTGCCCGGGGCGGTCCGCCGAAGAGACGAACGAAGGAGAAGCACGCGAATGATCCGGGCGCTCTTCTCCGTGAAGGACTTCTCCGGCTCGAGCAACCCCTACATCGAGCTGCTCGTCGGTTCGTTCCCGGCGTCGGTGGAACCGGTCGCGTTCACCTGGCGACGTGCCCTTCTCGGGCGCTACGACGTCTTCCACGTGCACTGGCCGGAGTACCTCTTCCGTGCCCCGCGCGGCCCGCGCCGCTGGCTGAAGTCCGCCCTCGCCTTCGGGCTCATCGCCCGGCTGCTCGCGTCGGGGACGCCGGTCGTCGTGACGATGCACAACCTCCGACCGCACGAATCGGGCAGTGCCGTCGAGACTCTCCTCGCGCGCTGGCTGGACCGTCTCACGGACGTCCGCATCTATCTGAACGAGTCCGACGAGAACGACCTGGACCGGGGAGTCGTCGTCCTGCACGGCGCCTATCCAGAGTCGGCCTCTGTCCCGGGCCCCCGTGAAGCGGGTCGGCGTATCCTGTTCTTCGGGCAGATCCGGCCCTACAAGGGACTCGAGGAGCTGATCGCGGCCTTCAGCGCACTCACCGACGGCGAACTCGTCATCGCCGGCGCGGCCGCTGTCCCCGAGTACGCCGACGAGGTGCGCAGAGCGGTCGGAGCCGACGGTCGCGTCCACCTGCGGCTCGGCCACATCGACGACGCCGAGCTGGACGAGCTCCTGGCAGGCGCGGACCTCGTCACCCTGCCGTACAAGTACCTCTACAACTCCGGAGCCGCGCTGCTCGCCCTCGGCGCGCGGAAGACGATCCTGGTCCCGGCGACCGGATCGACGCGGGCCCTCGCCGCGGAGGTCGGGAGCGGCTGGGTGGAGCTGTTCGACGGCCCCGTGTCGCCGGCGGCGTTGGAGGCGGGCCTCAAGCGAGCGCGCCGGCACGGAGAGAGGGAGCGACCCGACCTGTCCAAGCGCGAGCGTTCCCTCGTGGGAGCGCTGCACGGCGCCGTGTACGAGGCGCTCGTCGCTGCAGGCCGAGGTCGAGGACGAGGCGGGAAGGGGAGGAGAGCGGCGACGCTCGCTCGCCTCCGCGCAGACCCCCGCTTCCTCCGGCATTCCGAGCTGAATCGATGAACGAGCTGCAGGGAGTCGAATGAGGCGTTCAGCGCCGAGCCGCCGTTCACGTACCAGGACTACTTCGAGGGGACAGGACGGACCGGGTCGGAGTACACCCTCTTCGATGATCTCGACTCCGCCGTGGCTCACGCGACGCGGATCCGGCTGCACTCCTAGACGCCCGCTGGCTGCGTGGGATCCGGCGCCCCTGCTGGACGCCTTCCCGATCGACCGCTGGCGGCGCTGAGGACGGGCCGTCAGCGCCGCACTCGGCGCGGTGCCGCCAGCACCGCGTCGAGCAGCTGTGCGAGGTCGGCGGCGCGACGGTGCCAGCCGTACTGCTCCGCGTAGACCGAGCCCTCCCGGTTGGGTCCCGACGCCGCAGCCTCCAGCGCGGACCGCAGCCCGTTCTCTGCGCCCGCAGGGTCGTCGTAGAGCCAGACGCCGGGGGCGGAGCGGGCTCGCAGTGCAGGGGAGGCGGACGAGACGATCCTGAGGCCGGCGGCGAGGTACTCGAAGTACTTCATCGGGCTGCGACCCGCGTTGCCCGGGTCGTCCGAGAGCGGGAGCAGCCCGACGCGGGCGCTCTTCAGCAGCGCGGGCGCCCGGGAGTAGGGCACGGCGCCGAGCAGCTCCACGTTCGCGGGCAGCGTCTCCACGTTCTTCGGGAGCGGACCGGCGAGTCGGAAGGGGACGTCAGGGAACGCCGAGGCGAGCATCCGGACTCCTCCCCAGTCGAAGCGGCGGTCGAGCGCCCCGAGGTAGACGACTCCCGCACGCTCGGCACCGAGACCGTGGAACCGCTCGTACTCGACTCCGTTCTCGAGGACCAGCGTGCGCTCTGGCGCGGCCACTCCCTCGGAGACCACGCGCAGCACCGGCTCCGACGTGGCGACGAGAGCGTCCGCCCGCTCGAGGAGCTCGATCTCCGCCGCCCGCATCCCCGGTTCGAAATGAGCGTCCGTGGGCCGGTAGACGACACGCTTCGGCTGCAGGAGCTCGAGGAGCGGCACGCCCATCAGGGGCTGGTCGACGATGAGGACATCAGGACGCATCGCCCCACTGGGCGCCCGCCAGGGCCGCAGCGGCACCCGCAGAGACGGCGTCCGCATCCGCGCCGGGAGCGATCCCAGTGGGGCGACGGTGAGCGGTTCGGCGTGCACGACGCCCGCCGCGTCCGTGCGTGGACCTCGCAGCGCAAGACCGAAGCGGGCCCGCACGGTGGCGTCCCGCAGGCGCCCCGCGTGCAGGAGCGAGGACGGCGTCGAGACGTGCGTCACCGTGTTCCCGAGGCGCGAGAGCTCGCGAGCCAGGTGGTGGCTCCCCACTCGGAAGACCCCGACCTCGGCGGTGTGGCTCGCGAAGACGATCTTCACGGGCGCCCGACCGGTCCGGAGGCGTCGACGAGGAGGTCGACGAGTCGTCCTCGCTGCATCCGCAGCGCCGACACGGAGTCTCCGACGCGCCTCCAGTAGTCGGACGGGTCCTCCCGCAGCTCAGCGATCTGGTCGCGGATGAGCGAGAGATCGGCGTCGAAGGCGTTGTGCACGAACCGGTCGATCCCGAGGTCGTCGTAGGCACCCCAGCCCTTCCGCTCGTAGCTCAGATGGACACTCGGAACGCCGCTGCGGATGGTCTGGATGCTGCCGTGCAGCCGGACCGAGACCACGACCGCCGGCCGATCCGCGACTCCGCTGCCGACCGCGTCGCGGAGCAGGCGGAATGGCCCTTCGTGGCCGAGCCGCTCGTAGAACTGCGGATCGTTGTTGCCGCGAGCGGTGGCTTGAGCGAGCAGCTCCGACTCCGGATCGCGCGCGAGGGCGTCGATCCGCGACTCGTAGGCGGCACGTCGCGACCGGCTCGAGGACAGCGCGCGGGCGACGATCCCGACGGGCCCGGGAGCTCCGGCCCGCACGACGGTCCTCGGATCGAACTCGTCGGGGAGGCCCAGAAGGGCCATGTCGGGAGCGCGGTGCACGTTCGCGAGGCCGGACAGCTCCTCGACGGAGCGGTCGTCCCGGGCGAAGACCCCGACGGCGCGGGCCAGTCGCGCCGCGATCACACGGCGGGTCCCGAGATTGAGCGGCCCGATGCTCTGCGGAAGGTAGACGAACGGAACGCGGTCGCTGCGCCGGGGCATCTGGACGAAGTTGGTGCACATCATCTTGACGACTTCGACGGGATTCTTGGTGCGGAGGTAGCCGCCCCCCACGCCGACGACGAGGTCGGACCCGGCGATCGCCCGGGCGTAGCCGGCGCTCCGGCGGCCGGAGAGCAGCGCGACCCCACCGCGTCGCAGCGTCTCGAGGCTGCCGATGCTGCCGGCACGGCCGGTGAGGGGGTGCAGGACACTCTCGTAGAGCTCCTCGTCGAAGCTCGCGGGATCGAGGGCGACGAGCGTGATCTCCGCCGTCGGCAGGGCCGAGAGGACCAGCTCCCGCGCCTCCTCGACGAGCAGGCCGTCGCCGGAGTTGGTGGTGCTGTAGGCGTGGACGATCGTGACCCTCACCGCGCGGCCTCCTCGAAGACGCGAGCATGCGCTGCGATGGAGTCCGACCAGTGGAATCGTCGAGCGTTGATCAGACCCCGGCTCCGCAGGTCGTTGCGGAGGGACGGATCGGCGACGATCTCGCGCATGTGATCGGCGATCGCCGTCGCGCCGATGTCGGTGAGCGTCAGCGCCGCGCCGCCCGCCACCTCGGCGAGCGACCCGCGATCGCTGCAGATGACGGGAACGCCGCACGCCATGGCCTCGACGACCGGGAAGCCGAAGCCCTCGTAGGTGGAGGGGAAGCAGAAGGCGAGCGCTCCCCGGAGCAGCGGGACGAGCGCCTCATCCGGTACGCGGCCGAGGTAGCGCACGCCGCGGGTTCCGCGGACCGCCTCGAGGATCGCGTCGCTCTCCCACGCCGGAGCGCCGGACACCAGGAGCGGCACCCCCGTCTCGTCGAAGACCTTCGAGGCGGCTCGGCACAGCTCGATGATGTTCTTGCGGGGGTCGAGGTTGCCCGCGTAGAGGAAGTACGGGCCGTCGATCCCCAGCTCGTCGAGCGCGACGGAGTCCTGGTCGGTGGAGCGGGTGTTGAACGTGTCGTGGTCGATCCCGTGCGGGATGGTGACGATCTTCCCGGCGGCGTCGGGTGCGACAGTCGCGATGTCCCGGGCGGAGGAATCGGAGACCGTGATGATCGTGGTCGAGAGTGCTGCGAGACGCGCGACGCGCAGGCGCCACAACCGGTCGGAGCTCCGGCTGCGCACATCGTCCACGTGGAGTGTCGCCAGCCCGTGGATCGTGCCGACGATCGGGAGGCGGCTCGGAACCAGCGGCCCCGTGTCCGCGGGGAAGTGGAGGACGTCGATCCCGGAGGGGCGGAGCCTCGGCAGTACGAGTCCCTCATAGGCGCCGTAGACGGCGCTGCGGGCTCGGCCCCCCTCGATCGGAGGTCGGGACAGCACGTGCTGCACGCCGTGTCCGGCGAGCCCGCTGTAGACGGTGCGGGCGTATCGGGTGTTGCCGCCGACCTGTCTGTCGAGGACACGGGCGGAGACGAGCACTGTCGTCATGGCTTCCTCCTCCGAGGGGCGGTCGGCAGCAGGCCGAGGTAGAGCCGCTCGAGCATCTGCGACTGGTGCTGCACGGTGTTCAGGGCGAGGGCGTGCTCGGCGGCGGCGACGAGACGGGAACGGGCCGCCGGATCCTCCAGATCGCCCCAGTACGACGCCACATCGTGGGGGGAGTGCGCGACCAGGGGCAGGCCGAGGCGATCGAAGGCGGGGATGTCCCGCACGACGAGGGCCAGCCCCATGCCGTGCGCCTCCAGAACGGCCATCGGCATCCCCTCCCACTGCGCGCTGTGCAGGTACACGTCGGCATCGCCCAGTCGGCGGAGCGCCTCGTCGCGGCTGAGCCAGCCGGTGACGTGGACGCCGGCCTGGTCGAGGGCGGTGCGGTGACGCCCCTCGCCTCCGCCGATCCACGTCGCGTCGACGGAATGGCCGGCGGCGCGCACGGCCTCCACGGCCTCGGCGAAGAATCGGGGATCCTTGTGCGTCGAGAGCCGACCGGCGCCGACGAGGCGGAGAGGCCTCGGCCCGCCGGGGCGAGTGGCGGGCGGGAGCGAGGCGGGCACCGAGTTGGGGACGTGCACGACCTCCGCCCGGCTGAACGGCCACCGGCTCAGACGGGCCTCGCGAGCTGAGCAGGCGGCGAACACGGTGGTGTTGAAGGCGAGGACGCCCTCGAAGACCCGGAACGCCGCCCGGGCGGGCAGCGGGAGGTCTCGGCGCTCGAAGCCGTAGCAGTGCGGCGTGTAGACGATCGGACGTCGCCGGCCCGCCCGGACCGCGAGGCGCGCGTACGCTCCGCCGAAGCTGGAGTGCGCGTGCACGACAGCGCCCGGCATTCCGGCCAGAACCGTTCGCAGAGCGCGGACTCGGGCGACGTGCCCTGTCGGCAGCGCCGTCACGCCTGCGAACGACGCGAAGGCGCTCTCCGGTACCGGAGAGTCCTCCCGCGGTGAATACACGAGCCTGTGCTGGAAGGCGGGCGTGGCCGCTACGTAGTCGCTGATCGCCGACGCGGTACCTGCGCCGAAGCTCTCCGTCACGTGCACGATCGTGCGCTCGCCTTCGCGCCAGCCCTCAGCGAGTGTGGATCCGCTTGTCAACCGTTCGCGCCCTTCCGGCTTGGCCGAGCCGTGGAAGGCTCCGGTCCCTGTCGATGACCATCGGACAGGATCCCTCACCGACCACGCGGTCCGTCGGCATGACTCCGTGAGCGATCCTATGTGCTCCCGGCCGACGGTATGAGGTCGAAAGGGGACCACCTCCGGGGGACCGGGACCGTGGTTAGTCTGTAGTCCTACAGAGCTGAACGGAGCTGCTGCAGGAGACGATCGATGCTCGATCACGTCGGAGATGAGGCGCGCGATGGCTCGAGGGGGCGCTGCGACCGCGACGACGCGAGAGGGCGCGGCGCGTCTGGATGTCGTCCAGCGGCTTCTGTTCCTCGCCATCGTCTTCATGCCGTTCCAGCAGGCGCTCACCATTCAGGTCGGCTCTCCGCTGAAGATCACCGAGATCGCCGTCATCCTGGCCATCGGCTTCTCCGTGATCACCGTCCAGAAGGACCGGTACACGCCGGTGGGACGGGAGATCGTGCTGGGGCTCGGTGCGCTGGTCGTTCTGGCGACGATCTGGGCATTCCTGTTCAAGCAACCCGAGGTTCCAGCCGCCTACGGCTATGACCTGGGCTTCACCAACGACATGATCCTCTACTGCGGATACGCTCTGCTGGCCCTCGCGGTCTGGTGGTACGTCGGCCACCGACTGGGATTCCAGGACATGGAGCGGGCTCTCTCGATCGCCGTCCGCCTCGCTTTCGTCTTCTGCGCGATCCAGCTGGCCCTCCACCTCGCCGGGGTCCCGCTGCCCGCTCTCCTCAACTCGACGATTCAGATGGGGGCGACCTTCGGCGTCAGCCTGCCGAGGAACGGCCCGTTCCTCGAGGGGAACTACCTCGGTTTCTTCGCCGGGATCGCGCTGTTCGCCTGCCTGCGCCGTCGCGACCGCATCGGAATCGCCGCCGCCGTCGCCTGCCTCGTCTACTCGCAGTCGACGTCGGCACTGATCGCGACCGTCTCTGCGGCGGTCCTCACGGCGACGCTCCGCCCCCAGCGGGGAGTGGGAGTGCAGATCTTCAGCGTCGGCGCGCTGGGCGCGGTGATCGTCCTGCTCGTTCCCGCCCTGCAGCGCTTCGTCCTCGCGCAGCTCTCGAAGCTCGGACTGGGCACAGGCGCCGTCGACGTCGGCACCCGCTCGCTGAACGTCCGATCCCAGTCGTCGAGCACGGGCTTCACCATGGCCGCGGACAATCCGCTGTTCGGAGTCGGACCCGGCCGGTTCGGCGTGTGGAGGACCGACTACTCCCAGGCGGTGGCGGGGCTCACCTCGAACGGCGCCTCTCGCGGTCTCGCGAACAACGTCTACGCCCAGCTCGCTGCCGAGACAGGAGTGATCGCCCTGGCCCTCTTCGCCGTCCTCCTCGTGATGCTGATCGTGCGGGGATATCGGCGCAACGGGACGGCACTGGGTCTGGGGGTCTTCCTCGCCGTCGCTCTGGCCTCCGCCCCCGCGTGGACCGCCTTGACCGTGTGGATCGCGCTGGCGTACGCCGCATCGCTCGCCTCCGAGCCGCTGCCGGCGACGACCTCGATCGCCCGGTCCGGCCTCGACTCGGAGCGACGGGCAGCGGCGGTGTCGCGATCCATGGCGGTGCGTCCGGCGCCGTCCACCGGTCGGCACCGGCAGTTGTCGGATCGACGGTGAGCTCCGCACCCGCGACGACCGAGCTCTCCCTCGATGATGCGGTACACCTCGCACACGCCCTCACCGCGCACCTCTCCTCCACGCACGGGCTCCGCGCCCTGTTCATCAAGGGGCCCACCGCCCATGCACAGGGCATCCGCACGAGACGCGTGTCCAGCGATGTCGACGTGCTCGTCCACCCGGCGGACGTCCAGCGCCTCGTCGACCTGCTGGCCGAGCGCGGATGGATCCCCCGGCCCGACCGCCCGGCCCCGCGCGCGTACCCGGTGCACTCCGTGACCCTGTTCCATCCGCAGTGGACCTGCGACATCGACGTGCACGACCGCTACCCCGGATTCTTCGCAGAGCCGGAGGAAGTCCTCGACGTGCTGTGGACGTCGCACCGGACCGTGACGATCGCGCACAGGAGGGTCGCTGTGCCCTCCCCGGTCGCGGGCGCGGTCGTCGTCGCGCTCCACGCGCTGAAGGATCCCCTCCTTGCCCGGAGCACGTCCGAGCTCGAGTCGGTCATCGGGTTCCTCAGGGGCGCGAGCGAATCGGACCGGGAGGCGCTGCTCCTGCTCGTCGAGAGCACCCGCAGCGCCTACCCCCTCCGCCCGGTGCTCCACGCCCTCGGGCTGGACGTGCCGGACGACCTGGCCGTGCACGAGCGCCGGTTGTGGGATCTGCGGGTGGCCGGAACGGGGCGGTCCAGCTATCACTGGGCGCTCGCCTTCGTCGAGGCCACAGGGAAGCGGCGCATCGTGCTGATCGTGTCCGCGCTGACGACCGTGATCGGTCTCACACGCCGGGCGCGCCGGAGGGCTGCGGAGACGGGGATGGTCCGCTTCGATCGGCCGTCGTTGTCAGATCTGCGGGCGTTCCTCGGGCTCGTGCGCTCGCTCGCCGCCGATCGTCGACGCCGTCGCCGAGAGAATGCGACCCACTCGTGACCACCGTCGATCCGGGAGCTCTGGATCACGCCGTGTGGGCGCGATCCGATCAGCTGGCCTTCGTCGAGGACGACGCGCAGGCGGTGCTGCTGAACCTGTTGTCGCCGTTTCCCGTGCCCCTCGTGCTGAAGGGCACGGCGCACGCGATCTGGAGAAGGCTCGAGCATCCGTCCACGACCGTCGAGATCCTCGCGGGGCTCGCCGACGAGTTCGGCGTCCCCCGAGAGGTCCTCGAGGAGGACGTGCTCAGTTTCCTCCTGGAGCTGAGCACAGCAGACGTGGTCCACCGGCTGCCCTCGCGCTGAAGGTGAGACATCGTGCAGCAGTGTGCGCCGTGCGGGGGGTGTGAACGGCGGTCGTGACGGCGGCCTTTCCTCCGTACTGTTCGGGAATGGGAGCATCATCGCGGGATCGAGGACGACGGGCGCTTCTGAGCCTGACGGCGGCAGCGGGCGCGGGCGCCGTGACGGCGGTGGCGACGGCCCCCCCGGCGACAGCGGCCAACGCCTTCCCGGACGCACGGCTGGACGGCTTCCGGGACTCGACCGAGTTCCCGGGAGCGACTGCTGAGCAGCGGCTCCGGGCCGCTCTCGACGCGGCTCACGCCCTCGCGACCGAGTCCTTCCTGGTCGTCTCCGAGCCCGTCGTGCTGACAGCACCCTTGACGATCGACCTCTCGCGTGTGTCGATGGAGTTCGCCGGAGGCGATGTCGATGCGACGGCGGTGTCGGGATCGGCGCTCGTCCTCACCGCCTCCGAGGCCTCCGATGATGCGCCGCACACGCGCGTGAGCCTGCGCGGACTGCGCCTCACGGGTCCCGGCCGAGCGGCTCCTGGATCCGTCGGCCTCGAGCTGTCCTCGGCGACAGGCGTCCGAGGCGCAGGACTGTACGGAGTGGAGATCATCGGATTCGAGACGGGTGTCCGGTTCGGTCCCGGCGCCGAGCATCTGCGCCTCTTCCACGTGGCCGTGGAGGAGTGCGGCACGGGCGTCCTGGTCGCCGGCACTGCCCCTGGGTCGAATCTCGCGATGGTCGGCGGTTCTGTGCGCTCGTGCACGACGGGACTGTCCTCCGCGTCGACCAGTGGCGAGCTGCACACGACGTCGCTGGCCATCAGCGGATGCGATCGCGCGGTCGAGGCTTCAGGGGGTGCCGTCACGCTGCACGCTGCGACCGTCCGCCTGACCCCGGCGAGCACGGTCAGCGCGTTCTCCACCGCTGCGACGACGACGGCCAGGATCAGCATCAACGGCGGCACGGTCTCCGCCGCCGCCCCGCTGGCGGCGGCCACAGTCTTCGAGACGGCTCACAGGAGCTGGGGAGGCGGGATCGTCGTGACGAGCACCTCCTTCCGCAACGTCGCTCCGGCATCGGGCTACCTCGTCGGAGGGACCGGACTCGTCCGGTTGGCGGACGTCTCGATCCTGGACGAGCCCTCCGTCGTGCCGACCTCGGTTCTCGTCCACCGCGCCGCGAACCGGCTCGTCGATGGAGCCTTCGATGTGGGCACGGTCGCGGACGCGTACCTGGACACTCCGGACGCCACCTCTCGGAGTGCGAGCCCGTCGGCCACGCTCGCCGTCGCGTCAGGGCGGCTCCTGGTCCGGAAGACAGGCACCGGACAGACGAGTCTCTCGTTCGATGTGCTCAGCAGACCCGGGCGGGTCTACGCCGCCGACCTCGTCATCGGACAGGCCGCTGCGAACGGGTCGATGATCGTCTCGGAGTCCTTCGTCACCGTCTCCGGTCGTGACGCCCGCGGCATCCCTGTCACCGTCCGCTCGGAGCCCGTCTCCTCGACGACGCAGTCGATGGCGGCGATGGCCGCGGCACTCCCGTTCCGGGTAAGACCCGCGACCGGCGTGGATCGCCAGGCGCCGTCCTGGGCGTCGCATTTCCGCGTGACCGTCGGCCTGAACGACCCCGCCGCGGGAACGGTCGGCATCGACGACGCGGTCGTCACCGAGATGTGAGGACCGGCCGCTCGCGCGGTGGCCCGATGCGTCAGTGGGCGCCGCCTCCGGGGGCGACGACGGCCTGCACGGTTCTTGCGAGCAGCGCGAGGTCCCCGGTGAACGACCAGTTCTCCACGTAGTAGAGATCCAGTCGGATGGCGTCCTCCCAGGAGAGCGTCGACCGCCCGCTGACCTGCCAGAGTCCGGTCATGCCCGGCTTGACGTTGAGGCGCCGGCGCGCGGCCTCGTCGTAGAGCTCGACTTCTCCCGCCACCTGCGGCCGCGGCCCGACGAGCGACATGTCGCCTCTCAGCACGTTGAAGAGCTGAGGGACCTCGTCGATCGAGTACTTGCGCATGAAGCGTCCGATCGGTGTGATGCGAGGGTCGTCAGTGATCTTGAACAGTGGTGTTCCGGACGTTCCCTGAGCGGCGAGCAGCTCGGCGAGCTGATCATGAGCGTTCACCACCATCGAGCGGAACTTGATCATGCCGAAGGGCTTGCCGTTGATGCCGATCCGTGTCTGGCGATAGAACAGGGGCCCCGAGCTCGTCAGCTTGACGGCCAGTGCGACCGAGGCGATGAGAGGCATCAGCACGGCGATGAGGCTCAGCGATCCGACGATGTCGAGGGCACGCTTGCGGGCCTGCTTGCTGCCCTCGAATCGAGGTGTCTCGATGTGCACGAGAGGAAGGCCCGCCACCGGGCGCATGTGGATCCTCGGTCCGCTGATGTCGGTGAGGCTCGGCGCCATGACCAGGTGCTGGCGCCTCGGCTCGAGACTCCAGCTCAACTGTCGGATCTGCTCGGGTGGCAGGTGGTCGCTGCTCGTGATGATGACGGTATCGGCGCCGGTCCGGTTCAGGATGCCCGGCACCGCATCCACCGTGATGTTCTCGAAGACAGGCACCCCCCACCCGCTCACCCGATCGCTGGCCAGATCCTCGGGGATGCACACGCCGACAACGAGATACCCGGCCCCGGTGGCGCGGACGAGCTCGCGGTAGATGTGCTCGACGCTCCGTGGCGAGCCGACGAGGACGACGGAGGAGGAGTACCGGCCCGCGCTCCGCTGCTGCCGCAGCCACACCCTCCAGGCTCCGCGTCCGAGCCAGAGCAGGACGAGGCCGAGCGGGAGCGCGGTGATGATGTACCCGCGGGCGAAGCCGATCTGGCCGAGGTAGGCGACGCACGTGATCACGGCGAACAGCAGGAGCGTCGCATCGAGGATGCGCTTGTACTCCGTCACCTCTCCGCCGAGGACACGGTCTTCGCGTGTGGCGTAGAACTTCAACAGGGCGGCCCACAGCACCACGATCATCGAGGAGACGATCCAGTAGTTCGCGAGCAGGCCCGCGATCTCCGGCTGATGGCCGGCCACGAACAATTCTCGGCTCTCCACTCCGAACCAGAAGAACTGACTGCTGAAGACCGAGAACACGATGACGAGGACATCGGTGATGACGAGTTTTCTGGCCACTGCTCGGGACCAGGAGCTCCGGCCCTTCTCGGAGGAAGAGCTCTTCGTGGAAGTGGGTGTTTGCAGTTTCACCGTGTGAGCCCTGTCTGCGACTGACCGCTGTTCTCTCGCATAAGCGACCTGCCCTCAGCGTAGTGGTCGGGCGTCGTGCTCCTCCGTCCTGAGCGAAGCTCCGCGCAAAGGCCCCTCCTAGGGGATGCTCTCGGCTATTCCGACTATTCCCCGACGATGAGGACGCGCTCGGACCTCCGTTGTGCGCCGTCGACGACCGCTCGGACGTCGGCGGCGGAGACGTCCCGAGCACGGGGAGTCGAGGTGGTTCGGCGGGTCGGATCCGTCGGGCGGCTCAGGTCTCTCGGCTCGCGCGGTCGGCGCTCGTGCGTCCGGTGCTGATGCGGTGTCGCGGCGTCCCGCCGCTGTCGATGGGGCGTGACGCGCAACGGCAGGAGAAGACTCGGGAGAGGCGCCGCGAGAGCTCGCGAGGGGAGACCGGCGGACGATCGTCGGGCACCGACGGCGGGCACGTCGTCGCCGGCAGGGACGAGCAGGACGCTTCCGCTGCCGGAAACGACGACGGCACACTCGTGCTCATCGAGACGGACAGGTGCTGCGCCGGAGTGCTCCTGGGCGTGGAGCCGAGATCGGCGCATGCGTCTGCGGTCATCGGCTCCGGCCACGGCCGCGGCCAGGCGCCCGTGGTCGGGCGCTCCGGGGGCGAGTGCCTCGCCGGCGGACGATCCTGCCTCGACGGGGAGCTGCTCGGAGCCGATGACGAGCCGTGTCACGGCTTCCCGGGGCGCTTCCGCTCTCCGTTCAGGACGTCGCGGATCGCTCGGGTCGTGTCGGGTTCGGGCCGGTGAGCGCGACCGGGGATCGAGGCCCTGTCCCCGTCCGCCCGAGCCGGTCGTCCTGTGAGCGAGGCATCCGCTCGCACGAGCGGGTCCGGTGACGTCCTCCCTCGGTGATCGAGGGGAGGACGTCACCGGACCCGCGAGTCCTGCTCGGGGGGCGCGCCGTCGTCAGGGCGCCCCCTGGTGATCAGCTCAGCCGCAGAGTGCCGCGCCTGCCACGTAGAACGCGCGGATGCCGATGTTCGGCGTCGAGGCCGACGCCACGCTGGTGACGTTCGTGATCGTGACGACGGGGCTGCCGGTGCTGTTGCTGTCCCACGTCCCGGGGTTGCTCAACGGGGTGCGGTAGTACTGGTTGTTGTCACCGATCACGTTGATCCAGTTGCCGCCGATCTCGACTCCGAGGTCCTTCGCCGTGCGTCCGGCCGGAAGTGCGGTGAGCTGGGTGCCGTCCTGGTCGAACACAGCGGCCGTCGTCGCGAAGATGCGACGCGTCGCGCCGAAGACCTGGGTGTCGGCGGCGACCTGACGCAGCCCGGTGACTGTGGCGAGGACCTGCGTCCACGGCGACCAAGACGCTCCGGCCTCGATGGTCTTCGTCGCCTCCCATGCCGTCCCGTCGGTCGCGACGAGCGACACCCGCCACAGGCTGTCGTCGCTGAACGACACGGCGATGTCGAGGACAGTGCGGCCTCCGGGCGCGGCCGCGAGCGCGACGCCGTCCCAGTCGTACACCGTGCTGCCGCTGGCCGAGAACAGGCGGGCTCCGCGGTCGCCGCCGGCGATGATCAGACCGTCATCCGCCGCGATGCTGGTCATGCCGATGCGGATGGGGGTCGTCGTGTCCCACTCGTAGAAGCCGCCGGAGGGGGCGGTGTGCGAGTAGACGTCGCCGTCCTGGGAGACGACGTAGCTCAGGTAGGTCGCAGACGCAGCCGTGTCACCGACGCCGGTCCACGCGACTGCGAAATCGACCACAGTGGTGACAGCTTCCGGCATCTCGGACTCGACATTGTTGCGACGTCCGCGGAAGGTCGAGGTGCGGGTGCCGCTGGTGCCGTTCACGATCGCTGCGGTGGTCGCATCGGCCACGGGAACGGTCGGCTGGGCCGGATTCACCACGCCTGCTGTCGTGGCCGTGATGGTGCCCGTCTGGCTGACTCCGGCGGTGGCGAAACGCAGACCGTTGAAGCCCTCCAGGAGGAGGCTTCCGCCGGCACCCGTGAACAGCGTGCGAGGTGTGGCCGTGCCGTCGTACCAGCGCAGCGCGGTCGGCAGAGTCACCGTCACCGCGATGCCTGCGGCGGCCGGAACTCCGGAATCGCTCACCTGGAGGTAGGCGTTGAACGGGTTGCAGCTGCTCGTCGTGTAGGAAGTAGTGGCATCGCCACCCTCCTGGTCGACGAAAGCGACCGTGCGCACGGTCACCGGGGCCGATGCGGCGGCGAGCGGCGCACCGATCGCCGCGACGACGACGGGAGTGGTCCATGCGGCCGCCTGCAGGACGGTCCGGCGGCCGGGAACCGCATTGCGAGCCGGAACGGGCGAATCAGAAGGGGACGTGTTCGACATAATATGCCTCTCTGGTTGGACGAATGGCCTGCGGATCTTCAACGAACGACCTGAGCCGTAGACGGCAGACGTTCCCTCGGAAGATCCACTGCTCATGTCGCAGCGTCCCGAGAGTTTTTCCGCGACGATTGATTTCGCGAGAGGGCTGTCCTTCCCGCGGCAGGCCTGAGACTACTGCACACCAAGTAATTCCACGCAACGGGGTTCGACGATCTCGAGACAGATGAGAGAGGCTCCGAAACGGCGGCGGAACGACTATCCGCCTCACTCCGAGGTCGCCCTGTTCTGCCGCAAGAGAGATGATTGATCGACAGGTGAGGCGCAGAGCCGTCTCCCGCTTGTGTTCCTTCTCTCTCCTGGCGGATCGATCGGGCCGTGAGTCCGGCCGGATGAGGCGCTCCGGTGTCGGCTGCCCGGATGCGTCTCCCCGCTCGCTTTCCCGCCCGAGGAACCCCTACAAGGCCGATCGGAGGATGGCCTCTACGGCCTTCGTGATTCCGTCACCAGGCGCGCACGGGCAGGACCGCCTCCCGAGGGCGTCCTCCTCGTTCAGGTGCAGCGTCTCCGTCGGCTGCACGGCCTCGTCGTGATCCGACTGATCGGCCTCACCTCGGCCGGGCGCGGGCTCGTTCGCGGATCCCCGGCGGCGAGAGGAGGATCGCCGGCGCATCCGCAGTCGCTCATCGACCCATCAGGACGTCCGCTCCGTTCCGGCTCCTCCGACGCTGCCGTCGCGTCGTCCGACCTCGGCGCCGGAGCGGCGGCGACGGGCGCCGCTCCGATGGGACTCGAGTCGGGTCCGGTGAGCGGGCGCGTTCCGCCTCCGGCGCAGTCGGGTGCGGGAGGATGATCGGATGGACGACACGGCGGTACGGCGGCTCCTCGAGGGGCTCGCGGGGGCGGAGGCGAGCTTCCCGTTCGGCCCGGGCACGCGGGTGTGGAAGGTCGCCGGGAAGGTCTTCGCGCTCGAGTCGGAGCGCTTCGAGCGCCCCGTCGTGAGCGTCAAGGCGCTGCCCGAGAACGTGGTGCACCTCGTCGCGGGGGTCGAGGGCATCGAGCCCGGGTACCACCTGAACAAGAAGCACTGGGTGACCGTCGATGCGGGCGGGGCGGTGGAGTCCGGGCTGGTGCTGGAGCTGATCGAGGAGTCCCACGCGATCGTCGTCGCCGGACTGCCCAAGCGGCTCCGGCTCGCCCTCGGCGGCACCGCCGCCGGCTCGCTGAACGAGGACCGCTGAACGCCGCCCGCCCGGCGCCGCCCTGCCGCAGCGCCCCCGCCGCGGCAGAGGCTCGCGGGGCGCGGCCTACAGGCCGTAGGAGCGGAGGTACGCGGCGGTGTCGTGCCAGCCCTCGACGGCGAAGCACTCGACGCCCATCGCCTTGACGGGGTAGTCGTTGCCGTCCGGGTCGAGGCGGTCGCCGACGAAGATCATGTCGTCGAGAGGGATGCCCGTCAGCTCGGTGAGCTTGTTCATCCCGTACGCCTTGTCGATGCCCTTCCGGGTGATGTCGACCGACGTCGAGCCGCCGGAGCGGACCTCGAGGTCGGGGAGCACGGCCTGCACGTTCTCACGGAGGGTGTTCTTCTTCTCGCCGTCCGGGTCCCAGGCCTGCTTGACCTCGACGGGCGCGGACTGGCCGAGGGCCGAGAAGGTGATCTGCGAGTCGCGGTCCTCGAGGATCGGGCCCCAGGTCTCGGACTCCCAGTAGCCGAGCTCCTTCGCCTTCTCCTCGACGGCGGCGAGCGCGCGCGACTTCTCGTCCTCGGTGAGGTTCTCGGCGTAGATCTGCGCCCAGTCGCCGTTCTCGTACCGGTAGTACTGCGTGCCGCAGGTGGGCATGAGGTGCAGCTTCGCGAGCACCTCGGGGTCGGCGCCCTCGAGGCGGTCGAGCACCTGCATCCGGAACTGGCCGATCTGGCCGCCCGAGATGATGCACACCTCGGTGGCCTGGAGCAGCTTCACGAAGAGGTCGGCCATCGCCGGGTCGACGGGGGACTTCGAGGCGGCGAGGGTGTCGTCGAGGTCGAAGGCCATCAGGCGGGGCAGGGTGCTCATGGAACTCGTTTCACGGTCTGCGGACGGGGCGGTAACGAGGATACGGGGCGCCGCCGGAACGCGCGCGCGGTCGGCGCGAGCGGGCTCCGAGCGCAGACTGGGGGGCATGACCGCCGCCACAGCGCCCGACGGAGGACGCCGCTCCGTTCTGCGCACTCTCGCCCGCATCCTCCTGGGCCTGCTGCTCGTCACGGCCGGCACGGCGCACCTGACGGTCGCGCGTCAGGCCTTCCAGGCGCAGGTCCCGCCGTGGCTGCCGGCCGACCCGGACCTGGTGGTCGTCGCGTCGGGCGTCGTCGAGATCGCGCTCGGGCTCGCGCTCGTCGTGCTCGTGCGGTGGCGCGTGATCGTGGGAGTCGTGGTGGCCGCGTTCTTCGTCGCGGTCTTCCCGGGGAACATCTCGCAGCTGGTGACGCGGACGCCGGCGTTCGGCCTCGAGACGGACGCGGCGCGCGCGGTGCGGCTCGTCTTCCAGCCCCTGCTGGTGGTCTGGGCGCTCTGGTCGACCGGGGCGTTCTCGGCCTGGCGGGCCCGCCGGTCGCGACGCCGCGGGGACTGAGCCGCCGGTCCGCGGCCCGATCGTCCCGCGATCCTCCGGAACGGCGAACGGCGGCCGGCGGGAGACCCCGCCGACCGCCGCCCGTGCCCTGCTCGGCTAGGCCGCGAGGCGGCGTCGCGCGACGACCAGCGCGAGACCCGACAGCAGCAGCACGAGGGCTCCGCCGATCAGGCCGGCCGCGTCGGCGCCGGTGTTCGCGAGCGAGCCCGGGCCGGAGCCTCCCGCGACGGGGGCCGCCGTGGTGGTGGGGTGCGGCGACGGAGCTGTGGTGGGCTGCTCCGTCGGGGTGCCGGGCTCGGTCGGCGCCGGGGTGACCGGGACCTCGGCGGCGGGCTCCGTCGTCAGCGACCAGTTGGGGTCGTAGAAGTCGGCCTGGTCGATCACGCCGCGGGCGGTCGACCAGTCGATGAGGAGCTGGCGGATCTCGAGACGCTCGTCGTAGACGAGCGGTGCCTGCGCGACGGCCGGGTAGGCGCCTCCGCCGCTCTGGCGGTAGTTGTTGACCGCCATCACGAAGCGATCGTCGTCGGCGACCGGGGTGCCGTCGGCGTGGGCGAGACCGCGGATCCGCGAGCCGGCGGGCTGGGAGACGTCGATCACGTAGTCCAGGCCCGAGATCGCGTCGTAGTTGTAGTCCGGGATGCCGTCGGGGCGGTCCTCGGTCGTCGCGTTGGTGCCGGTCTCGGGGTCGAACACGGCGCCCTCGGCGGTCTGCACGAAGTAGCGGGCCGAGAACTCGAGGTAGTCGCGCACCTCGGCTCCGGTCAGCTCCACTCCGCGGAGGGTGTTCTCGTAGATGTACAGGCCCGCGATGTCGCGGATGCTGACCTGCCCCTTCGGGAAGACGGCGGTGCGCGAGAACGGCGACGCCTGCGAGATCACCGGCAGGTCGGCCCACTCGGTGCCCTCGAGCGCCGACTCGACGGTCTCGGCCTGGACGGTGTTGATGAAGTCGATGATCGGGGTGTCCTCGTAGCGCGAGGTCGCGGCCGAGAGCTCCTCGACCGAGTCGGCGACGGGGGTGTTCACGTACTCGATCGTGGCGGCGTGCTGCTCGGCGAGGGCGTCGACCAGTGCGGGCGACTCCTCGGCGATGTCCTTCGCGTAGACGGGCTGCGTGACGGGTGCGTTCCCGGCCGACCAGTCGACCTCGAGGCCGCCCGCGGCGTCCGGCACCAGGTTCAGGGTGACCTCGGTGAGGCCCTGCGCCCAGAACTCGGGCTGGGTGACCAGCACCTGCTCGCCGGCGACGTTGGTGAACAGCGTCTGCGGCAGGTCCTTGTGGCTGTGGCCGGCGACGACCACGTCGATGCCGGGGACCTGCGTCGCGATGTTGTTGACGACGTCCTCGTTGAGGTCGGCCGGGTCGTACTCGGCGTCCGGCACCGTGCCCTGGCCGGTGTGCGCGAGGACGACGACCACGTCCGCCTGCTCCTGCACGATCGGGACCCACTGCTTCGCGGCGGCGACCATGTCCTGGAACTCGAGGACGCCGTCGACGTACTGCTTGTCCCAGACGCGGACGCCGGGGGTGACGAGGCCGAGGACGCCGACGGTGACCGTCTTCCCGTCGATCTCGCGCTCGATCAGCGTGTAGGGGTCGTGGTACGGCTTGCCGGTGGCGACGTCGACGACGTTCGCGCCCAGCAGCGGGGCGTTCAGGTCGCCCTCGTACGCGCTGAGCATGTCGAGCCCGTAGTTGTACTCGTGGTTGCCGACGACCTGCGCGTCGTAGCCGATGGTGTTGAACGCGGTGGCCATCGGGTGCGTCGTCTCGCCGGAGAGGACGCCCGCGGCGCCGTCGCCGAGGCCGTAGTAGTAGGTGAGCGGCGTGCCCTGGATCGCGTCGCCGTTGTCCATGACGAGCACGGACTCCTCGCCCTTCTCGGCGCGGAGGCGGTCGACCTCGGTCGCGACGCGGGTGAGGCCGAGCGCACCGTCGGCCGGGTACGGCGCGTTCGCGAAGTAGTCCCAGTCGTAGACGTGCCCGTGCGTGTCGGTCGTCGACACCAGGGTGAGCTCGACGCCGTCGTCGAGAGGGGCGGCCGAGGCGATCGGAGCGGCGGTGGCGGCTCCGAGTGCGACGACGGCGAGGAGGCTTGCGGCGCGGAGTCTGCGCATCGTGGTCCTGTTCGCGTGATGAGTGGAGTGTGAACGTGCTCGAATCTATGCGCCGCATGTGAACTGCGCATGACGGGATCGAGAGCATTGCTCGGCGATGCGTCCGCGGTGCCGGCCCGGAGCCGGTCGAGTCCGCGGGGCCGACCCCGAGCGCTGGAGCCGTCCTCCGGCCCCTCCGCTAGAATCGAGCGGCTGGTCGCGCGGAGGCGGCACGACTGCCGCGCCGCACCGGCCCACCCCCGCCCCTCCCGTCGAGAAGGACACGCCATGCCAGCAATCGTCATCACCGGCGCCCAGTGGGGCGACGAGGGCAAGGGACGCGCCACCGACCTCCTCGGCAGCCGCGTCGACTACGTCGTGAAGTTCAACGGCGGCAACAACGCCGGGCACACCGTCGTGGTGGGCGACGAGAAGTACGCCCTGCACCTGCTCCCCTCCGGCATCCTCACCCCGGGCGTCGTCCCGGTCATCGCGAACGGCGTCGTCGTCGACATCGAGGTGCTGTTCCACGAGCTCGAGGCGCTGAGCGCGCGCGGCGTCGACGTGTCGAAGCTGCTCGTCAGCGCCAACGCGCACGTCATCACCAGCTACCACCGCACCCTCGACAAGGTGACGGAGCGCTTCCTCGGCAAGCGCCAGATCGGCACCACCGGCCGCGGCATCGGCCCGGCGTACGCCGACAAGATCAACCGCGTCGGCATCCGCATCCAGGACCTCTTCGACGAGAACATCCTCCGCCAGAAGGTCGAGGGCGCCCTCGACCAGAAGAACCACCTGCTGGTGAAGGTCTACAACCGCCGCGCGATCCTGGTCGAGCAGGTGCTGGAGGACCTGCTGCAGTACACCGAGCGCCTCCGCCCGATGGTCGCCGACACGTCGCTCGTCCTCTCGCAGGCGCTCGACGCGGGCAAAACGGTGCTGTTCGAGGCCGGCCAGGCCACGATGCTCGACGTCGACCACGGCACCTACCCGTTCGTCACCTCCTCCAACGCGACCTCGGGAGGAGCGGCCACCGGCTCCGGAGTCGCACCGAACCGCATCGACCGCGTCATCGCGGTCATCAAGGCGTACACGACCCGCGTCGGCGCCGGCCCGTTCCCGACCGAGCTCTTCGACGAGTGGGGCGAGTACCTCCGCCGGCAGGGCTTCGAATTCGGCACCACGACAGGCCGCCCGCGCCGCTGCGGCTGGTACGACGCCCCGATCGCCCGCTACTCGGCGCGGATCAACGGGGTCACCGACTTCGTCCTCACCAAGCTCGACGTGCTCTCGGGCCTCGAGACCATCCCCGTCTGCGTCGCCTACGACGTCGACGGCGTGCGCCACGACGAGGTCCCGGTCTCGCAGAGCGACTTCCACCACGCGAAGCCGATCTACGAGGAGTTCCCCGGCTGGCAGGAGGACATCTCCGGCTGCCGCGAGTTCTCGGACCTGCCGCAGACCGCGCAGGACTACGTGCGCGCGCTCGAGGCGATGAGCGGCGCCCGGTTCTCGGCGATCGGCGTCGGGCCGGAGCGCGAGCAGGTCGTCGTGCTGCACGACCTGCTCGACTAGAAGCGGCGAGGAGCCGGGTCGGGCAGACCTCTCGGAGGCGGCCGACGTGGTCACAACGGAGGAAGAACGTCGGGGACCTCGCGGAGTGACGCGGATCCCGGGCCCTCTCGACGAATCCTTCCTCCGGTGTGGACACGACCGCCGCCGAGCGCGCCGGATAATCGGCGCATGCAGATCTACGCCGACCTCCCGGCCGTCCGCGCGCGGCAGATCCTGGCCGACGCCCTCGCTCTCGGCGTGGCCGTCGTGGCGATCGCCGCGGGGATCGCGGTCGGCTCGCTGATCGCCGGCCTGGCCGAGATCGGCCGGCGGCTCGAGAGCGCCGGCAGCGGCTTCGGCTCGACCATGAGCGACGCCGGGACCACCCTCGGCGGCATCCCCCTGCTCGGCGACGCCGTGCGCGCGCCGTTCGACGAGGCGAGCGGGGCCGGCTCCGTGCTGGCCGCCGCCGGACGCGACCAGCAGCAGCTCGCGAGCGCCCTGGCCGTGGTCGCCGGGCTCGCCGTCGGGGGCCTCCCGCTCCTGCTCCTGGCCGTGCTCTGGCTCCGGCCCCGGCTCCGCTTCGCCCGCCGGACCGCCGAGCTGCGCGCCCTCGGCTCGACCGGCGGCGGCACCGAGCTGCTGGCCCTGCGCGCGCTCACCCAGGCGTCCCCCCGCGACATCCTCGCCGCGCACCCGGACGCCGCCGCGGGCTGGCGGACCGGCGACCCCGCCGTCACCGCCGCGCTGGCGGCCCTCGCCCTCCGCCGGGCGGGACTCCGGCCCCGCTGACCCCGCAGGACCATCGCGGGTCCGCCGGAGGGATGATGCCGCGAGCCACTGCGGACGACGCCGGCGACACGGGTGCCTCCGTAGCGTCGAGGACATGCAGAACCAGACCTCCTCCGTCGTGGCGCGCGTCGAGGGCGTGCGCAAGCTCTACGGCAGCACGCCGCCCGTCGTCGCCCTCGACGACGTCACGCTCTCGATCGAGCGGGGCGAGTTCACCGCGGTGATGGGCCCCAGCGGATCCGGCAAGTCGACGCTCATGCACGTCCTCGCCGGCCTCGACACCGCCTCCTCCGGCCGCGTGTTCCTCGGGGACGCCGAGATCACCTCGATGAGCGACGCCGAGCTGACCGTGCTCCGCCGCCGCAGCGTCGGCTTCGTCTTCCAGGCCTTCAACCTCGTCCCCACGCTCGACGTGCGCGGCAACATCCGCCTCCCGTTCGAGCTCGACGGCCGCTCCGTGACCGGCGACGAGGAGCAGTGGATCGCCCGGCTGATCGAGTCCCTCGGGCTCCGCGAGCGCCTCACGCACCGGCCCCACGAGCTCTCGGGCGGGCAGCAGCAGCGTGTGGCGATCGCCCGCGCCCTCGCCACCCGGCCGCAGCTGATCTTCGCCGACGAGCCCACCGGCAACCTGGACTCGCGCACCGGCCGCGAGGTCCTCAGCCTGCTCCGGGCCTCCACCCGCGAGTACGGCCAGTCGATCGCCATGGTCACCCACGACCCGATCGCGGCGGCCTACGCCGACCGCATCGTCTTCCTCCGCGACGGGGCCGTCGTCGACGACCGCCGCGGGATGAGCGCCGAGGAGATCTCGCGCGCGATGCTCACGATGGAGGGCGCGGCGTGAGCGGCGTGCGCACGGGCTCGAGCCAGGGCGGGGGCGCCATCGTCACCGTCGCCGCACTCGCCGCGGCGTTCGGCGCCGTGCTGGTGCAGGTCATCGCCGACATGGTCGCGGCCTTCGCGGCAGCGGGGATCGACGGCATCGGCCAGGTCGCCCTCATGCTCGGGATGGTCGGCGCCGTCTTCTTCGGCATCGCGGTGTTCGTGGGCGGGATCGTCACGGCCAATGCGGTCTCGACCGTCATCGCCGGGCGCACCCGCGAGATCGCCCTGCTCCGCCTGCTCGGCGCCTCCGGCCGGTCGCTGCGCAGCGGGATCGTCCGCACGGGCCTCCTGCAGGGGCTCCTCGGAGCGGCGATCGGCCTGGTCGTCGGCGTCGCTCTCGTGGCGCTCGCCGCGGAGCTCGCCATCCGGAGCGGCACCCTGCCCCGCTTCGACTACCCGCTCGTCTCGCCCGGCCTCGTGCTGCCGCTGATCGCCGTGGTCGCCTCGACGGTCATCGCCTCGTGGTCCGGATCGCGCCGCGTGCTCGCGGTCGCGCCGTCGCAGGCCGCCGGATCCTCCGCCGAGCCCCGCTACGAGGAGCTGCGCGGCCGCACCGCCCGCAACGTCACGGCGATCGTCTTCGTCGTGGTCGGCGCGCTGCTGCTCGCCGCCGGTGTCGTCCTCGGACTCGCCAACCCCGGCGGCGTCCTCCTCGGGCTCGTCGGAGGCATGGCGTCCTTCACCGGCGTGATCCTCGGGGCGCCCGTCCTGCTCCCTCCGCTCACGGCCCTCGTGGGCCGCGCCTTCGGCCGGGGCCCCGTCGCCCGCCTGGCGTCCGCCAACGCCGTCCGCAATCCGGCGCGCAGCGCCCGCGCCGTCATCGGACTGGTCATCGGAGTGTCGCTGGTCACGATGTTCGCGGTCGCCGCCGCCACCTTCGGCACGATCATGGAGCGCTCGGGTGAGACGAATCCCGAGGTGATCGCGGCGTTCGAGCAGTTCATCCAGGTGAGCACCGCGGTGATGAGCGTCCTGCTCGGCTTCTCGGTCGTCCTGGCCGCCGTCGGGATGGTCAACACGCTGTCGCTCAGCGTGCTGCAGCGCCGGCGCGAGCTGGGCCTGCTCCGCGCGCTCGGCTTCACCGGCTCGCAGGTGCGGTCGATGGTGGTGCTCGAGGCGGCGCAGATGATCATCGCTGCCGCGGTGCTCGGCATCGTGCTCGGGATCGTCTACGGCTGGTGCGGCGCGATCTCGGTGTTCGGCTCGCTGCCGGGCATCGGACTGATCCCGCCGACCGTCCCGGTGCCGATCCTGGTGGCGGTGCTCGTGGTGGGCGTCGTGATCACGGTCGTCTCGGCCGTGCTGCCCGCCCGCCGCGCCACGAAGGTGTCGCCGGTCGCCGCTCTCGCGGTGGCCTGAAGGCCGGCGCCGCGCCGACCCCGCGGCCTGAGGATCGGCGCCCCCACCGCGGAGGGCCCGGTGGCCGGAGGGCCGGCGCCGCGCAGAACCCGCAGCCGGGGGCCGGCGCCCTCACACCACCGAGAACCCCGCGGCGAGGGGCTCCCGCCCGCTCAGCGCGAGCAGGAGCTCCTCGCCGCGTCCGGCTCGAGCGGCCAGCCCGCCGGTCAGCGCGCAGCACGCCTCGACGGCCTCGCCGGGCAGCACGTGCGGGATCCCGGTGGCCCGCGAGAGGTCGAGCGTGTGCACGACCAGCTCGAGCAGCCGGGTCCGGAGGTACTCGTCCAGCTCGATCGCGTGGCCGCCCACGGCGACGAGGCGGCCGGGACGCTGGGCGGCGACCAGCTCGACCGCGCGGCCCGCCGCCTCCGCCAGCGCCTGAGCCGGCCTGTCGCCGAGCAGCAGCCCCGCCTCGACCCCGCGCCGCGCCACCGCCGCGGGGTCGGCGACGTTCCCGGCCAGCGCGGCGTAGTAGTCGAGCGCGTCCTCGATGGTCGGCTCGGGCGGCTCCGGAGCGAGGAGGTACGCCTCGACCGTCAGCACCGCTCGCGACGCGTGGCCCGCGAGGCCGCGGACGTCCCAGACACCGAGCCCCGGCTGCTCCCACTGGTCCTCCCGCACCTGCGCGAGCAGGCCGATGAGGGCGGCGGCGGCGGACTCGAACAGCGCGGCGGTGCTCATGGAGCCATGCTGGCACGGTGCCCCACACTGATCGCATGAGCAGTCCCCGCCGCCCCGGTCCCGTCACGCTCGTCGGCCGCTCGATCGTCCTCGAGCCGCTCGCCGCCGAGCACGTCGAGCCGCTCGGGCGGGCGATCGGGCGTCCGGAGGTGTTCGCCGGCGGCTACGGAGGAGGACCCGCCGGCCTCCCCGGCACCCCGGAGGAGTTCCGCGCCTTCGTCGACCGCTACTACCCCTGGGGCACGGGCCTGCCGTTCGCTGTGCTGCAGGAGGGGCGCGTCGTCGGCACGACCTCGCTGGCCGACTTCGACGAGACGCGCGAGGCGGCCCACCTCGGCTGGACGGCCTACGCGCCCGAGACGTGGGGCACCGTCGTGAACCCGGAGGCGAAGCGGCTGGTGCTCGGGCTCGCCTTCGACAGCGGCTACGAGCGGGTGAAGCTCCAGGCGGATGCGGTGAACGCGCGCTCGCGGGCCGCGATCCTCCGCCTCGGCGCCGTGTTCGAGGGGGTGCTCCGCCACGACCAGCGCCGGGCCGACGGCTCGTGGCGCGACACGGCCGTCCACTCGATCCTCGCGGCCGAGTGGCCGGCCGTCCGCGACGCGCTCGACCGCCGGATCGACGCGGCGCTAGCGCTCCCCGCCTCGACCGCGCAACCGCTGACCGGTCGGCCGCCCGAGGAGTAGGAATAAGGCATGGAACGCATCCACTACGCCGGCAGCTCCGTGCTGACGGGTACCGCCATCGCGCGGTCGCTGCTGGCCTACGCGGAGGCGCTGGCGCTCACCAAGGGGTCGATCACGGTCGACATCCCGATCCGCCAGGAGTCCGGCCGGCCCGGACGGGCGGCGCTGCTGATCGGACCGGCGAGCCAGCTGTTCTCGGAGTCCGAGGACGACGGAGCCGAGGAACTGCTCGACGAGGAGCTCGTCGAGCGCTTCACCCGCGAGACGGCCCGCCTGGGCGTCTCGCACCCCGTGGCCGAGGAGGACGGCGGCGCCGGGCCCCTCTCCGCCGTCGACACCGAGATCCCGCACTTCCACGGGGAGGACGACTCCTGGTGAGCATCCGGGGCGCCGGTAGGATCGACACTCACGACTCCGCCCGATCCTTCGCGGACGGGCGACTTCCCGAACGGAGAACCGCCTGATGGGGCGACTGATCTACGACTCGACCCTCGAGGCCGACTTCGACGACCGTCTGCTGGCGCACCTGCAGATCGTGATCGGCTCGAAGCTCGCGCGCAACGAGTCCTTCTACTTCTCGTGGAAGGACTCGCAGGCGGTCGGCGACGGACGCACCTCGATCTGGCTGCACCCCGCCATCCCGCTGCGCTTCAAGTACCACGGCGGCCGTGCCCCGAACATCAACCCGGACTGGATCCGCCAGCTGCTCGCCGACTCGCACACGGCGCACGGGCTGCGGATCAGCGAGGAGCCCCACGGGACCACCCGTCAGAGCGAGGAGAGCATGCTGTGAAGCGCGTCGAGATCATCTACGGCGGGGCGCCGTTCAGCCTGAGCGAGACGTCGGCCGCGGAGGTGCGCGAGAGCATCGACCGCGCCCTGGACGGCTCCGCGTCGCGCTGGATCACGGTGAACCAGGGCGAGGGCGAGCCTCGCGAGACCTCGATCCTGATCACGCCGGGAGTGGCGTTCTCGGTCGCCGACGTCGCGCACTGAGGTCGACGCCGCGGTCACGGTGATCGCCGCCGCTCACGCCGCCGGCTCGGTCCGGAACGACTGCCGTCCTCAGCGCACCCGCCCCGCTCAGCCCGCCAGCACGCGCGGGAACTCCCCCGGGATCTCGCTCGCGAGGTACCCGGCCGGGCCGATGCGCGCGGAGAGGCGCGTGTCAGCCTCCGTGTGCAGGAACGCGCCCCACGCGGCCGCGCCCATCGGATCGACGCCGCGCCCGCGCAGGCCCGCCGTCGCTCCGGCGAGCACGTCGCCGCTGCCCGCGGTGGCCAGCCCGGGGTGCTCGCCCTCGATCCGCACCGCGTCGCCGTCGGGCGAGGCGATCGTGTTGAACAGGCTCACCACCGCGCCGTAGCGCTCGGCGACCGCGAGGGCGGCCCGCTCGACGTCGTCGACCTCCTCGCCGAGGAGCCGGGACGCCTCCTCCGAGTTCGGGGTCAGCAGGAGCCGGCCCGCGAGCCTCCGTGCGAGACGGCGCTGCCCGGGCAGGACTCCGAGCGGGAAGGCGTCGAGGTGCACGGCCGGCACGTCGTCGAGGAGCGGAGCGAGGGCACGGAGGGTCGCGGCGGTCGCGCGCGGGTCGTCCAGGCCGGGTCCGATCAGGGCGACGTCGGCGGAGGAGAGCTCGCCGGCCAGGACGTCGAGCCCGCGGCCCGAGACGGAGCCGGTGCGCGTCTCCGCGAGCGGGACCACTCCGCACTCGGGCAGCGCGACCGCGGTGGCCGACGCGACCGACTCGGCGACGCAGAGCGTGATGCGACCCGCGCCGGTCCGCAGCGCGGCGATCCCCGCGAGGATCGCGGCGCCGGGCGTCTTGCGGGCGCCGCCGACGACGACCACGTCGCCGCGGGAGTGCTTCGAGCCTCCGGGCTCCGGGAGGGGCCAGCGCTGCTCGAGCAGGGCGCGGGAGACGAGGTCACTCATGAGGGTCTCCTTCTCCGTCCGCGCGGTCGTCGTGCCGGGTGACGGGGGCGCCGGAGCGCTCGAGGTGGGACGTGCGGTTGAAGAGCTCGAGGCGCCACGCGTCGCCGTCGCGGACGAGACGGGTGACGGAGCCGTTGGCGACGGGCGTCGAGGCGCCGATGTCGAGCAGCTCGTGCTCGGAGAGGCCCTCGAGGACGTAGCGGAGGACGAGGACGACCGCGTCGTGGCAGAAGAGGATCGCCGGCCCGGGAGGCGCGGCGACGGCGAGGTGGTCGACGAAGGCGCGGACGCGGAGCGCGAGGTCCGTCCAGGCCTCGCCTCCCGGCGGCCGGTAGTAGAACTTGCCGAGCCACTCGCGCCGCGCCGCCTCCTCGGGCATCCGGGCCCGCACGCCGGCGGAGGTGAGGCGGTCGGTGACGCCGAGGTCGCGGTCGCGCAGGCGCTCGTCGGGGCGCAGCCGCAGGTCGATGCCGGCCTCGCCGAGGGCGAGACGCGCGGTCGCGGAGGCGCGGCGGTAGGGCGACGTCCAGGCGGAGGCGGGCCGCGCCTCCTCGGCCAGCCAGCGGCCGAGCGCGCGGGCCTGCTCCTCGCCGGCGGGGGAGAGCTCGACGTCGGGGTCGCGGCGGTCGACGGCGATCTCGTGCGCCCCCGAGGCCTCGGCGGCGCTCGCCGCGATGTTGGCGAGGCTCTCGCCGTGACGGACGAGGAGGAGCTCGGTCGGGCCGGTGGAGGAGGCGGGCATGGCTCCACGCTCCGCCTCGCGGGCCGGAGGCGCCAGGGGGTTCCGCCGCGGCGACGCGGGTTGCTACGGAGTCGTCAGGGGTTCCGCCGTCGTCAGGGCGCCTCTCCGTCGGCGCGCTCCTCCGCCGAGACCGCCGTGACGACCGCGGTGAGCGTCTCGGGGTCGCTCAGGATGCGGAAGTGCCCGCCGGTCTCGATCCGGACGTTGACCGCGCCCTCGAGCATGCTGCCCTCGGGGATGTGCGGATCGAAGAGGCCGAACACGGAGGTGATCCGCGCGTTCGCTCCGGAGCGGCTCGACAGCAGCAGGGTCGTGGCGTCGCGCGGCGAGAAGGCGCGCAGGCTCCGGAGGACCAGGTAGGGCGCGTAGCGGGAGCCGCCGAACGGGGTCGCCACGGCGACCATCCGGTCGACCCGGCCGTCCGGGTCGAGCTCGGTCATCACGTACTTGCCGATCAGTCCGCCCTTGCTGTGGGCGACGATCACCACGTCGCGGAGCCCGTGCTCGGCGAGGTAGGCGGCCACGTCCTCCGCGGTCCGGGCGACCGGGCGGCCGTTCCGGCCGAGGCTCGTCAGCACGTGGAGCGGGTGCCCGCGCTCGTGCAGCGGATCGATGATCGGGCGGAGGAAGGACCAGGTCTCCCAGATCCCCGGGAGGACCACGACGGGCCGCCGGTCGCCGTCGAGGTAGTCGTCCGGGGCGCGGCGCGAGAGGACGCCGCGTACCTGCCAGGCGACGGCGTAGGCGTAGTCGCGGATCCACCAGACGGCGTCGCGGACCAGGCGTCGGAGCCGGCTCATGCGGCCGGCTCCGACCGGAGGGGGAGCGGGGCGGCGGGCCTCTCGCCGAGCGCAGCGGCGAAGCGGAGGATCTCGCGGGCGAGCGCTCCGGGCTCGGTGCGGGGGACGACGTGGCGCGAGCCGGCGAACTCGACGAGCCGCCCCTCGCGCGCGTGGGCCGTGAGCCGCTCGCACCAGTCACGGGTGGCGATCGGATCGTCGCGGCCGCGGGCGACGAGGACCGGCACCTCCAGCCGGGCGACGCGCTCCTGCACCGGATGCCTCAGCATCTCGGGCAGCTGGCGCAGGTACCAGCGCAGGCCGCCGCGCAGGTAGTCGGCCAGCAGGATCGCGTCGACGCCCACCGGCTCGCCGAGGCAGTCCCGCAGCAGCGCGAGCCCCTGGCGGACCGCTCCGGGCCGCTGCGGATCCACCACCGGCCCGATCAGCACCGCGCCGTCGACCAGGCCGGGCGCGCGCAGCCCCAGCTCGACCGCCACCTGCGACCCCATCGAGTGCCCGACGACGACCGCGCGCGAGACGCCCAGTCCGCGGAGGACCTGCTCGACCTGCCGCGCGTGGTCCTCGAGGCCGACCCTCCGCCGCGGGCGCGCGTTCGCGCCGAAGCCGGCGAGGTCGACGCCGATCACCCGGCCGTGCCGCTTCAGGCGGGCGGCGAGCGGCGAGAAGGTGTGGTGCGACATCCCGATCCCGTGGATCAGGACGAACACCGCGCCCGCTCCGGCCGGACCGGTGTCGACCGTCCGCAGCGTGACGCCCTCGACCTCGTGTCGCACGGGGAGGACGCGGCGGGGCGGTGTCGACAGCATCGTCCCAGGCTAGGGATCGGCGGCCGGCCGCGCGGGGGGATGCGCCCGCTCCCGCCGTGGTCTAGGCCGCATCCGCCCTGGGGAGGAGCGTTCACCCCGCCGGCCGCCGGCGGTCCCCGCCGAGCGTCCCGTCGTGCCCGCTGTCAAGCGGCTCCTCCTCGGCGGCGCCCCTGCCTAGCCTCGGAGAAGGGGGTCGGCGTGCGCCGCTCCCGGAGGGATGACGCCATGCGGATCGCGATCGTCGGGGCGACCGGCAACCTGGGGACGGCGCTGCTGCGGCGCCTGCACGGCGAGGCCGGGGTGGAGGAGATCGTGGGCATCGCCCGCCGGGCCCCTCGGCTCCGCTCGGAGGAGTACCGCGACGTGCGCTGGGTCGAGATCGACCTCGCGTCGAGCGTCGCCCCGCGGCGGCTCCGCGAGGCCTTCGCCGGCGTCGACGCCGTCGTCCACCTCGCCTGGGCGCTGCAGCCCAGCCACGACGAGCCGTTCCAGCGGCTGGTCGACGTCGGAGGCACCGCGGCCGTGCTCGAGGCGGTCGCCGCCGCGGGAGTCGGCCAGGTCGCCGTCGCCTCGTCCGTGGGCGCCTACAGCGCCGCGCCGAAGTCGATCCGGGTGACCGAGGACTGGCCCACGGGCGGCCTGCACACCTCGACCTACAGCCGCCACAAGGCCGCGAACGAGCGGCAGCTCGACGCCTTCGAGGAGCGGCACTCCGAGATCGTCGTCACACGCCTGCGCCCGGGGCTCGTCTTCCAGCGCGGAGCGGCGACCGAGATCGCCGGGCTCTTCGCCGGACCCCACTACCCGACGCGGTGGCTGAAGGCGGTCCGGATCCCGGTCCTTCCGCTGCCGAGGAGCATCGTCTTCCAGGGCGTGCACGCCGACGACGTGGCCGACGCCTTCTGGCGCGCGCTCGACCGGCGCGCCGGCGGGGCCTTCAACATCGCGGCCGAGCCGGTCCTCACGCCGGAGCGGCTGGCGCACGCCTTCGGCGCCCGCCTGGTCACGGTGCCGTTCGGGCTGCTCCGCTCCGTCGTCACCGCGACCTGGCACCTGCGCCTGCAGCGCACCGACGCGGGCTGGCTCGACATCGCGGGCAACGTCCCGGTGATGTCGACCGAGCGCGCCCGCGCCGAGCTCGGCTGGGCGCCGACCCGCACGGCGGAGGAGGCGCTCGCCGAGCTCGTGGTCGGCCTGGCCGACCGCTCGACCGTCCCGGGCTCGCCCCCGCTCCGGGGCTGATCGGGCCGGGAGCCGATCAGAGGCGAGCCCTCGCGGTCAGTCGGCGACGCGGATGAGCACCTTTCCCGTCGCGCCCTGCTCGACCGCGTCATGGGCGGCCGCGGTCTCCTCGAGCGGGAACCAGGTCAGCGGGAGGCCCGCCTCCTCGCCCACCGGGAGCGCGCCGTCGGCGAGCGCCGCGGTGATGTCCTCGGCCGCGGCCTGCAGCGCCTCCTCGCCCACCGTGTAGAGCAGCAGGCCCTGCCACCGGGCGTTCTTCGCGAAGCTCGCGACGATCGGCACGGTGAACTCGTCGCCGTTGTTGTTCGCGTAGTACCCGATGCTGCCGTGGTTGGCGAGCACCTCGACGTCGAGCGCGGCGTTCTGAGCCGGTGCGACCTCGACCACGTGCTGGACGCCCTCGGGGGCGAGCCCGCGGATCCGGTCGGCGAGCGCGTCGTCCGGGTACTGCAGCACGTGCTGCGCGCCGGCCGCACGGGCGAGCCGCTCCTTGGAGTCGCTGCTCACCGTCGCGATGACGGTCGCCCCGGCCCAGACCGCGAGCTGGATCGCGGCGTGCCCGACGGCTCCGGCGCCGCCCTGGACCAGGACGGTGCGGCCGGCGAGGGCGCCGGGCGCGAGACGGGAGGGGCCGTGCTCGTGCACGGTGAGGGCGCGGTGGGCGGTCATCGCGGGGACGCCGAGGCTCGCGGCGACGTCGATGCCGACGCCCTCGGGCAGGCGCACGACGTGCTCGGCGGCGAGCACCGCCGACTCCTGCGCGGTGCCGGTGGGGCGGCGGTGCGCGGAGAGGTACATCCAGACCCGGTCGCCGACGGCCAGGCCCTCGACGCCCTCGCCCAGCGCCTCGACGACACCGGCGCCGTCCTGGTTCGGCACGACCTCGTCGAACGCGAGGTCGCCGTCGGCGCGCGCCTTCCAGTCGGTCGGATTCACGCCCGACGCCAGGACGCGGACGCGGACCTCGCCGGCGCCCGGCGCCCGCTCCTCCCGGTCGACGAGGGAGAGGACGGAGGAGTCACCGGTGCGGGAGTAGACGATCGATCGCATACGGAGGGCAAGGAGCGCGGGCGGCGGTGTATTCCCGGCGGCACGACGAAGGGCGGCGGGCCCGGAGGCCCACCGCCCTGTCAGCGCCGACGGATCAGTGCTGCACGTCCTCCTGGACGGCGTGCTTGGCCTCGCGGGCCGAGTCCTTCACGTCGTCGGTGGCGGAGGTGCCCGCCTCCTTGACGTTCTGCGCGGCGTCGGTCGCGGTCTCCTTGACGGAGGCGAAGGCCTGCTGCGCGGGCTCGCGGAGCTCGCTCGCCGCCTCCTTGGCCGCGTCGGTCACCTTATCGACGACCGGCTGGGCCTGCTCCTTGACGCGGCTCGCCGCCTCCTTCTCCTTGCTGGAGGCGGGGATGAGCGAGGCGACGAGGAGTCCGGCGCCGAGGGCGATCAGCCCCACGGCGAACGGGTTGCCCTCGGCCTTGGCCTTCGCCGAGCCCGCACCGCTCGAGAGCGAGTCGGAGGCGTCGTGCGCCGAGCCCATCACCCGGTCGCGGACGGAGCCCACGGCCGACTTGACCTTGTCGGTCTGACGCTGCGCGATGGCGGACGGGCTGACCTTCTCGGCCAGCGCGTCGACGTCCCCGCCCAGCTCGAGGCGCGTGCGCTCGATGTCCGCCCGGATCTCCTCGGGTGTCTTGTTCTGTCCTGCGTCGTACGTCATCGTCCTGCCCCGTTCGGCTTGAGGGTGTCGGGAATCTTCTTGAGGGAGTCGACCGTCTCGGGAGCGCCGTCGACCTGCTTCAGGCTCTTGCGGCCCACCGCGTAGAGGATCGCGGCCACGATCGCCCAGATGACGGCCACGACCACTCCGGACCAGCCGTTGCCGATCAGAGTGCCCAGGCCCCACCAGAGGGCGATCGAGAGGAAGAGCACGGCCATCAGCGCGGCGTACCCCGCCCCGCCGAGGAGGCCCGCTCCCTTGCCCGCCTTGCCGGCGGACTCCTTGAGCTCGGCCTTGGCGAGGGCCATCTCCTGGCGGATCAGGGTGGAGAGGTCGCGCGAGACCTCGCCGAGCAGATCGCCCAGCGACGTCGACCCGGCCCGCTGGTCGGGCGTCTCCGTCGAGCGGTGGACGCCCGTCGGGTCGGTCACAGCCGGCCGCCGTTCGGGAAGCCGCCGTCGAGCGGGTCGGCGACGGGCTCGGTCGGCGCGTAGTCGCGCTCGAGGGAGCTCGATCCGACGGTGCCGTAGGCGGACGCGACGGGCGCGTCGTACGCGGAGGCGTCGGAGTACGCGGTGGTCGAGGCGGGGGCGTCGAACTCGGGCCCGTCGGTGCGGGTGCTCGTCGCCTCCTTCTCGTCCTTCGCCTCGGCGGTCAGGGCTCGGATGAGGCGCCCGCCGACGAGTCCCGTCGCCGCGGCGATGAGGATGAAGGCACCCGGGCGGCGGCGGGCGAACGCGCGGACGTCGTCGAGGAGCTCGGACGGGTCGCGGTTCTCGAGCCACGAGGCCACACCCTGCACGCGGGTGGCCGCCTGGGAGACGAGCTTCGCGGCGGCGTTGTCGCTGCCGCCCTCGCCGTTGGCCAGCGCGGTCAGGTCGTCACTGAAGGCGCGGGCGCCCTTGGCGGCGTTCTCCTTCTGGGCGTGGGCCTGCTCGGTGAGCTGGGTGCGGCTCTGGTCGTAGAGGTCCTTGACCTGGACCTTGGCCTCCTGGACCACGTTGGCGGCCTCGTCCTTGCCGGTCGAGAGCACTTCGCTCGCGGCCTGCTTGGCGTCGCCGGCGACGGCGCCGGCCTGGTCCTTGGCGGTGCCCGCGGCGGCGCTCGCCTTCTCCTTCGCGGAGTCGGCCGTGCCGCCCGAGGAGGAGCCGGAGGAGGTGTCCGTGGAGGCGACGTGCGCCCCGCTGTCGATGGGGGTCTCGGTCGCGCCGAAGTTCGCGGCGCCGTCTCCGAACGGAGGTGAAGCGGGATCGATGTTCGACATCGTCTGTCCCTTCCAGGATCGAGTGGGGAATGAATGCGTGCCGGCGTCGCCAGTCTGTTCGGGCCCTCGAGTACCGGGAAGGGCATAGCGGCTGACCCCCCGATGGGGCTACCATCCCGCGCCCACGAGGGCGGGTCCCGAGGGCCCGTGGATCGACTGCTCCGCCGCCGCGTCAAGCCCCTTCTGACCCGCGAACAGGGCTCCCTACCGTCGAGAGGACAGACATCGGACGTCCGCACCCGGATCCGCCCGGCAACCCCGGAAAGGCAACCAGTCATGTTCTTCCACCGTCAGGAACTCCAGTTCACGTCCACGCCCTCGAAGCCCGACGCGGTCTTCGCCCGCCGCTTCCAGGAGGTGCTCGGCGGCCAGTACGGCGAGATCACCGTGGCGATGCAGTACGGCTTCCAGGCCTGGAACGCCCACGACCCGGGCAAGTACCGGGACCTGCTCTTCGGCATCGGCGCCGAGGAGTTCGGCCACGTCGAGATGATCGCCGTGATGATCGCCCAGCTGCTCGAGAAGGCCCCGGTCGAGCAGTCCGAGGACGCGATGAAGAAGGACCCCGTGCTCGCGGCGGTCATCGGCGGCTCCGACGTGCAGCACGCCATCGTGGCCGGCGCCGGCGCGCGCCCCGTCGACAGCATGGGCAACCCGTGGCAGGGCTCCTACATCACCGCCAGCGGCAACCTGCTGGCCGACTTCACCGCCAACGCGAACGCGGAGATGCAGGGCCGGCTCCAGGTCGCCCGGCTCTACCACATGACCGACGACCACGGCGTGCGCGACCTCCTGTCGTTCCTCCTGGCTCGCGACACCATGCACCAGAACCAGTGGATCGCGGCAGCCGCCGAGCTGCGCGCGGAGGGCCGGGAGGACCTGCCCGTGCCCTCGAACTTCCCGATCTCGAAGGAGGAGCGCTCCGTGTCGTACGAGTACATCAACTTCTCGGACGGAGCAGCGGCCTCCGAGGGCAGCTGGGCCTCGGGCCCGACCCCGGACGGCAAGGGAGAGTTCAGCTACCGCGTCGCGGAGCCCGGCGGCAACGTCCCGATGCCCCCGCCCACGCAGCCGGACGAGCGCCTCTACGGCACCGACCCGAAGCCGAACATCGTCGAGAAGGCAGTGGGGGCCGTCAAGGACGCGGTGACGGGCAAGTGAGCGCCGCACGGGTCCTCGGGGCGCTCGGCGCCTCCGCTCTGACGATCGGCCTGCTGGCCGGCTGCACCGGCGACGCCCAGACGCCGTACCAGTCGGGGAGCGCGGTGCCCACCAGCGCCGACGACGGATCGTCGCAGACGCCCACGAACGCGCCCTCGCAGTCCGCTCCGTCCGAGTCCGCCACCCCGGCGACCTGATCCCGCGCCCTCGACCGGCCGGCACCGGTCGAGGGCGCGAATCATCGCAGTCCAGCGGGCACCCGGGCAAGCCCCTTCCCGCTCCCAGGAAGCGGGCAGTTCCCGGTCCTACGGTCGTGCCAACGATCAGCGAAGGAGGCACCACCATGGGGCTCGATGACAAGATCAAGAACGCCGCTCAGGACATCGCCGGCAAAGCGAAGGAAGCCCTGGGCGACCACAAGAACGACGACAGCCTGAAGGCCGAAGGCCAGAAGGACCAGGCCGCGGCCTCGGCCAAGAAGGCCGGCGAGGACGTCAAGGACGTCTTCAAGTAGGTCTCGGCAATACCGCGAAGGCGGCGCTCCCCTCGGGGGGCGCCGCCTTCGCTGTTCCCCGGCTAGGGGTGCAGGACGACCTTGATGCAGCCGTCCTCCTTCTTCTGGAAGGTCTCGTAGAGGGCCGGAGCGTCCTCGAGCGGCGCCCGGTGGGTCACGAGGTCCATCACGCCGAGCGGATCGGAGGAGTCCTCCACCAGCGGCAGCAGGTCGTCGATCCAGCGCTTCACGTTGCACTGGCCCATCCGCACCGTCACCTGCTTGTCGAACATCGACTTCAGCGGCATCGGGTCGGCCTCTCCGCCGTAGACCCCGCTCAGCGAGACGGTGCCGCCGCGGCGGACCAGGTCGAGGGACGCGTGGACCGCGGCGAGGCGGTCGACGCCGACCGTGTCCATCGCCTTGCGGGCGATCGGGTCGGGCAGGAGCCCCGCCATCGACTGAGCGAACGAGCCGACCGGCGAGCCGTGCGCCTCCATGCCGACCGCGTCGACGACGGAGTCGGGGCCGCGCCCGTCCGTGAGGTCGCGCAGCTGCGCGGCGATGTCGTCGGACAGGTCGAAGGTCTCCACGCCGTACCGCTCGGCCATCGCGCGCCGCTCGGCGACGGGCTCCACGGCGAGGACGCGGTAGCCGCGGTGGGCGCCGATCCGCGCCGCGAACTGGCCGACAGGGCCGAGTCCGAAGACGACCAGGGTCCCGCCGTCGGGCACCTGCGCGTACTCCACGCCCTGCCACGCGGTGGGCACGATGTCGCTGAGGAAGAGGTAGCGCTCGTCCGGCAGGTCCGTGCCGACGACGATCGTGTTGTAGTCGGCCAGCGGCACGCGGAGCAGCTCGGCCTGCCCGCCGGGGACCTGGCCGTACATCTTCGTGTAGCCGAAGAGCGCCGCTCCCGAGCCGTACTCGGTGACCTGCGTCGTCTCGCACTGCGACTGCAGCCCTCGGCGGCACATGAAGCACTCGCCGCAGGCGATGGTGAAGGGCACGACGACCCGGTCGCCGGGCTTCAGGGTGGTGACTCCGGAGCCCACCTCCTCGACGACGCCCATGGGCTCGTGGCCGAGCACGTCCCCGCGGTCGATGTAGGGCCCGAGGAGGCGGTAGAGGTGCAGGTCGGAGCCGCAGATCGCGGTCGAGGTGATCCGGACGATCGCGTCGGTCGGCTGCTGGATGCGGGGGTCGGGGACGGTCTCGACCGAGACCTTCTCGATGCCCTGCCAGGTGAGTGCTCGCATGCTCGTGTCCGTTCTCCGGCTCGCGCCGGTCGGGGTCGGTGTCCCTCCACCGCACACCCGGAGGGCGCCGAGGGGGAGGGGCTTGACGCTCCCCGGAGCGTTCCCGAGGGGGATTCCCGGGAGAACGCACGGACGTGCATCCCGCGTTCACCCGACTCACGGCGGCCGAGTGGTGGGATGGGGGGATGGATGCTCTCTACACCGCCATCGCCCACGCCTCCGGTGGAGGACGCGACGGCCACGTCCGCACCGAGGACGACCGTCTCGACCTCGACACCCGCGCCCCGCAGGAGCTCGGCGGCTCCGGCGAGGGGACCAACCCCGAGCAGCTGTTCGCGGCCGGCTACTCCGCCTGCTTCCTCAGCGCCCTGCACGGAGCCGGTCGCCAGCTGAAGATCGACACGACCGACGCGGCCGTCTCGGCCAGCGTCTCGATCGGGAAGAACGACTCCGACGGCTTCGGCCTCTCGGTCGAGCTCGACGTCTACGTGCCGAAGGCGAGCTCCGAGGACGCGCAGAAGGTGGCCGATGCGGCGCACCAGCTCTGCCCGTACTCCAACGCCACCCGCGGCAACATCCCCGTGCAGATCAACCTGGTCGACTGACCGGGACCTCTCGACGGCCCCTCCCGGACTCCGGGCAGGGGCCGTCGTCGTGTCCGGGGGCGGTCCGTTAGGGTCGGGGCATGACCGAGGAGCTGTCGCACGAGGAGCTGTCGCACGAGGAGCCGTCGCACGAGGAGCCGTCGCACGAGGAGCTGTCGCACGAGGAGCCGTCGCACGAGGAGTCCCTGGCGCGGGCCGAGCTCGTGCAGATCCGTCAGAGCATCGACAACATCGACGCGGCGCTGATCCACCTGCTCGCCGAGCGCTTCAAGTTCACGCAGAAGGTCGGCCGGCTGAAGGCCGCGCACGGGCTGCCCGCCGCGGACCTCGAGCGCGAGGCCCGCCAGATCGCGCGGCTGCGGGCGCTCGCCGAGGAGTCGCACCTCGACCCGGCATTCGCCGAGAAGTTCCTCGGGTTCATCGTCGCCGAGGTCATCCACCACCACCAGCGCATCGCCGACGGCGCCGAGGACTGAGGCTCAGCCCTCGATCCGCAGCAGCCCCGCCGTGCGCTCGCGCAGCACGCCGAGCAGCAGCGGGTAGTCGGGGAAGAGCTGGTCGCGCCGCAGCGTCGGCACCCGCAGCCCGAGGGGGACCTCCGTGATGCGGCCGTTCGTCTCGGTGAGGGTCAGGCGGAGGCTCCGGCTCCCCGTCGGGCTCGAGGCGACGACCGAGCGCAGAGCCTCGAGCGCGAAGATCAGCCCGTCGATCTGGATGGCCGACTCCGACACCACGATCGAGCCCGGCAGCCCGGGCCGCAGCGCCAGCCGCGCGGCGACCAGCCCGAGCGGGAGGGAGAGCGCCACGACGACCGCCCCCAGCGCGATCTGCGCGCGGTCGCCCGACGGGGATCCCGCGAGGGCGACGGCCAGGACGCCGGCGGCGAACGCCTCCGTGGCGACGACGACCAGGGCGACCGCCCGGCGCTGGAGCGGAGCGCGGTGCGGCCGGAAGCGGACGGCCGAGGCGGGCCCGGCCAGAGCGGGCGGCAGGGCGTCGCGGACGCGGGCGGCGGCGCCGAGGTCGGCGAGCAGGGCGGCGAGGTCCTCCGGGCGGAAGTGGCCGCAGCGGACCTCGACTCCGTCTCCGCGGCACCAGGCGACGAAGCCGTCGCCGTCGGCGGACTCGAGGAAGCGGACCGACCGGCGGGGCCACTGCTCGCGGCGGCGGCGGCCGCGCATCAGCACGACCTGCGTCTCGGTCGTCATCACGCGGGTGGGGGAGACGACGAAGAGCGAGACCGCCGAGGCCAGTCCGATGACGACGGTGAGGGCGAGGAGCCCGAGCGCGAGCACCGACTCGTCGAGGACCCCGCGGCGGTCCGCGAGGACGGCGAACGGGATGAGCACGGCCGCGAGGCCGGCGCCGAGGAGCCGCAGGAGGAGGGCGCGGAGGCGCCGCAGGACCGATGGGCCGTACACCCGTCGCGTCCGGATCGCCATCGGTTCCGACTCCATCGCGTCAGGCTAGCCCCGGCCGGGGCCGGTCGCCCGGAGAGGCGGGGCGGTGGCGCGATCCTCGCGCCACCCGTCCCCGGTTCGGGGGAGGAGTGGCGCGAGGCGCGGCCTACGCCTCCGCGGTGCGGTGCAGGGCGCGGACCGAGACGACCCGGCGGCGGGCGATCGCGGCGACGGTGAGCAGCAGGCCGAACAGCAGCCAGATCACCAGGCCGACGACGGCGCCGGCCGTGCCGTCGGTGCCCTCGACCACTCCGGACAGCGCGTTCTGCGCCGCCGAGAGCGGCAGGAACCCGAGCACGTCGTCGAACAGCCCGGGGACCGTCGAGATGATGCCCGCGCCGAGCGCGATCACCGCCGCGACCATCGCGAGGAAGCGGCCGATCCCTCCGAGCAGGGCGACCAGCCCCTGGTTCACCGCGGCGAACGAGGCGCCGGTGAGCATCGCCAGGAGGGCGAAGCCGACCCAGCGGCCCGGCTCCAGGCCCGCGACCCCGCTCATCACGATCGCGACCGCGAGTCCCTGCACCACGCCGATCACGAGCGCCGGCACGTAGGAGGAGAGGGCGAGCGCGGCGGAGGAGCGCGTCGAGGAGAGTGCACGGTGCGAGAACGCCGCGAGCACCAGGAACGTCGCGAGGGCGCCGAGCCAGAGGGCGATCGTCGCGAAGAACGGGACGCTGGAGGCTCCGAACAGGTCGGTCGCGCTGCTCGCGTTCTCGACCGGGTCCGAGACGACGTCGGCGAGGTTCGTCGACTCCGACTCGGTGTAGGTCGGGAGCTGCGCGACCGCGGCGTCGAGGCCGGTCGCGAGCGTGCGGGTGCCGTCGGCGAGCTTTACGGCGCCGTCCGAGACCCCGCTCGCGCCGTCGGCGAGCTGGTCGGCTCCGTCGGCGGCGGAGGAGGCTCCCGTGGCGAGGTCGGCGGCGCCGCCCGCGGCGGTGGTCGCGCCAGTCGCGAGGTCGCGGGCGCCGGCCGCGGCGGCGGTGGCGCCGGTCGCGAGCTGCGCCGACCCGGCCGCCGTGGTGTCGAGGCCGTCGGCGAGCTGGGACGCTCCGCCCGCGGCGTCGTCCGCGCCGTCGGCGAGCTGCGTCAGGCCGCCGGACAGCTGTCCGATGCCTCCCGAGAGAGTGCGGGCGCCGGTGGCGGACTGCCCGACCGCGTCGATCAGCGAGGGCTGCCCGTCGCCGCCGAGGCGGATGCCCGCGTCGATCCCGGCGACGGCTCCCGCGGTCGTCGTGGCGAGGGTGGTCGCGCCGGTGGGTCCGTCGGCCGAGGCGATGACGGCGCGCGCGGCGAGGCACTGCGTCGTCTCGCAGCCCTCGAGCGCGGCGCTGAGCGCCTCGAAGGTCCCCGCGGTGGCGGCGGCGGCGCCGGCGCTGAGGGCGGCGACCTGCTGGGTCCCGTCGCCGGTCCTCACCACTCCCTCCCTCAGCTGGTCGAGCCCGTCGGCCAGGTCGGAGGCGCCGCCCTGCAGCGCGGTCGCCCCGGTCGCCGAGTCGCGGGCGCCCGTCGCGAGCTGTCCCACTCCGCCGGAGAGGCCGCGCGCACCGGTGGCCAGCTGCGCGACTCCGCCGGAGAGGTCGGAGGCTCCGGTGCCCAGCTGCCCCACGCCGTCGGCGAGGGACGAGGCTCCGGTGCCGATCTGCCCGACGCCGTCCGAGAGCGAGGAGGCGCCGGTGGCGAGCTCGTCGATCCCGTCGGCGAGGCTGCTCGTGCCGTCGGCGAGGGTCGAGGCGCCGGTGCCGAGCTGGTCGGCGCCGTCGGCGAGCGTGCCCGCGCCCTCGGCCGCCTGGCCGATCTGCTCGTTGAGGGTGTTGAAGCCGACGTAGACGTTCTCGAGGTAGGCCGTGGTCAGCTGCGTGTTGAGCAGCGACGTGGCGGTGCTGGTCACGGTGGCCGAGATGGCGTCGTCGACGAGCTTGGCCTTCTCGCTGGTGGCGATGTCGATGGTCGCCTTCGTCGCCTCCGCGGCGTCGCCGGAGTACGAGGTGGCGGCGGCGGAGAAGGAGGAGGGGATCGTCACGACGGTCGCGTAGCTGCCGTCGGCGAGGCCCTTGGCGGCGTCGTCCTTGTCCGTGAGGACCCAGGTGAAGTTGCCCGTCGAGTCCGAGCCGGAGACGTTGGGCACCGGGGTCGTGCTCGCGGACGGCGTCGCGCTCGCCGAGGGGGTGGAGGAGGGGGCGTCCGAGCTCGCGGAGTCGGTGCCGCCCGTCACCAGGCCGGCCGCGAGCTGGCGCCCGAGCGGCACGGTCTGCCCGTTGATCTCGACCGGGGTGTCCTCGTTGACCACGGCGGCTGTGATCGTGTCGAGGCGCTCGGTCGGGTTCCAGAGCGCCCACACCAGGAGGCCGCCGATGACGAGGGGGACCAGGACGATCCCGAGAAGGGTCAGCCAGGACACCTTCTTGACGCCGCGGGGGCGTTCGAGGGAGAGGAGAGCCATCTGTCAGAGGACCTTTGCGATCGCGCGGCGCTCGGCCGCGGGCGAGACCGCGAGCACGCCGCGGTCGGAGGGGAGGAGGTCGTCGAGCGCCTCGGCGTCGACGGAGGAGGCGACCACGGTGAACGCGTCGTCGGCGGCGCGGGCGGCGTCGAGCTCGGCCCGGATCGCGCCGCGCAGCTGCGGGTCGGTGACCGTGTCGAGGTCGTCGAGCACCAGGATCGGCGGAGCCGACTCCAGGGCCGACCGGACGTCGGCGACGGGGTCGGCGGCTCCGGCGAGGCGCACCAGCCCGACCCGGCCGCGCACGGCGGCGGAGCGGATCGGCACGACCAGGCCCGCGACCTTCAGGCGCCCGGAGTCGGGGGCGAGCCGACCGGCGATGCTCAGCAGCAGCGCGGTGCGGCCGGAGCGGTGCGGCCCGTGGACCACGAGGGAGGAGCCGGGAGCGACCCGCAGCGAGACGCCGCTGTAGACGGGACCGTCGGGTCCGTCGAGGCGGAGGTCCTCGGCCGCGATCACGTCCGTGGATCCGGGCTCCGGCCAGTCGGCCAGCGCGAGCTCCTTTGTGAGGCCCTCGCCCTCGACGTCGAAGGACGGGAGGATGCGGTCGAGCCAGCGCGGCATGTGCCAGGCGCGGTCGCCGAGCAGGTGCAGCACGGCGGGCACCAGCGTCATCCGCACGATGAACGCGTCGACGAAAACGCCCACGGCGAGCCCGAGCGCGATCGGCTTGATGTTGGTGTCCCCCTCCGGCACGAAGGCGGCGAAGACCGAGAACATGATGACCGCGGCGGCCGTGACCACCTTGGCCGAGCCGACGAAGCCCGACTCGACAGCGGCGCGCGCCGGCCTCCCGTGCACGTAGTCCTCGCGCATCCGCGAGACCAGGAACACCTCGTAGTCCATCGCGAGGCCGAAGAGCACGCCCATCAGGATGATCGGCATGAAGCTGATGATCGGGCCCGTCTTGTCGACGTGCAGAGCGTCCGAGAACCATCCCCACTCGAACACCGCCGCCACGGCGCCGAAGGACGCACCGACCGACAGCAGGTAGCCCAGCGTCGCCTTGATCGGCACCCAGAGCGAGCGGAACACCATCGTCAGCAGCACCAGCGACAGGCCCACGACGAGCAGGCCGAACGGCAGCAGGGCCTTGGCGAGAGTGTCCGAGATGTCGATCCCGACCGCGGTCTGGCCGGTCACTGCGAGGTCGACGCCGTACTCCTGCTGGAAGTAGTCGTGCTTGTCGCGGATCTCGGCGACCAGCGCCTTGGTGGCCTCGGAGTCGGGGCCGCCCTCGGGAATGACCTGGATGATGCCGGTGTCGGCGGTCTCGTTGGGCGTCGCGAGCGGCACCGAGGCGACTCCGTCGAGCTTCTCGATCTCGCCCTTGAGGTCGTCCATCAGGCCGAGCGGATCGGTCGAGCCGATGATCGTGCCGGTGACGATGAGCGGGCCGTTGTAGCCGGCGCCGAAGTTCTCGGCGAGCAGGTCGTAGGTGGTGCGCGCGGGAGTGCCCTCGGCCTGGTAGCCGGCGTCCGGCAGGGCGAGGCGGAGGCTGAGCGCCGGGATGCTCGCGACGCCGAGCACGCCGATCACCGCGATGATCGTCACGATCGGGAAGCGCGTGACGACCCGGACCCAGCCGCGGAAGAACCCGCGCGGGACCTCGGCGTGCACGTGGCCGCCGGGGGAGGCGGTCGCCGCCTCCTCGTGCGCCTCGGTGTCGACGTGGGTGCCCGCGGCGGCGGCCTTCGCGGCCTTCTTCTTCGCGCGGCGCTCCTTCGGGCGCAGCCGCGCGCCGGCGAAGCCGAGGAGGGCGGGGGTCAGGGTGAGCGCGATGACCACGGCGATCGCGACTCCGCCCGCCGCTGCGACGCCCATCGTGGTGAGGAACGGGATGCCCGCGACCGAGAGGCCGACGAGCGCGATGATCACGGTCAGGCCCGCGAAGACGACGGCGGAGCCCGCGGTCGCGGTCGCCCGCGCGGTCGACTCCTCCGGGTCCATGCCCTGCTTCAGCTGGTCCTGGTGGCGGCTGATGATGAAGAGGGCGTAGTCGATCCCGACCGCCAGGCCCAGCATCAGCGCCAGGAGCGGCGTGGTCGAGGAGATCGAGGCGAAGCGGGTGGCGATGAAGATGGCCGACATCGAGAGGGCGACGCCGAGCAGTGCGGTGACCAGCGGCATGCCGGCGGCCAGGAACGAGCCGAAGGTGAGCACGAGGACGACGAGGGCGACCACGAGGCCGATCGCCTCCGTGATGGTCACGCCGGGGAGGTTCTGGGCGAAGAGATCGCCGCCGAGCGAGACCACGGAGCCGGCGGGCAGCGCGTCCTGGAGGGTCGTCGCCTCGGCCTTCAGCGCGTCGCGGCTCTCGGGGCTCGTGGTGGTGGCGGAGCCGTCCATCTGCGCGGTGATGACGAGGGCGTTCCCGGCGTCGGAGATCGTGCCGGACACGCTGTCGGAGTAGGGGTCCGTGACGGCCGCGACCTCGTCGACGTCGCCGAGCGCGGCGACCGCGTCGCTGACGGGGCCCTTCACGTCGGCGTCCTGGACGCTGCCTCCGTCGGGCGCGACGACCACGTACCGCGCGGACGTGCCGCTGACCTGGGGGAAGGTGCGCTCGAGCTGGTCGAGGGCGGTCTGCGACTGCGTGCCCGGGATGGAGAACGTGTTGTCGGTGCCCTGGTTGAGCAGCAGCGCTCCTCCTCCGCCCGCCACCACGATCAGCAGCCACAGGACGGCGACGAGGCGGTGGGCGCGGTACACGCGACGACCGAGACGGTAGAGCAGCGACGACACGCGGTCTCCTGACGATGGGTGGGGAGGGTGGCGATACGTCTCTGTACCAGGGCGGAGCCGGGCTCCGATACACGAGCGTATCCGATACAGGACCGTATTCGATACGTGAATGTATCGGATAAGGTGAACGGCGTCGAAGGTGTTGACAGGGCGGGCAGGAGGCTGGTGATGACGGCGATCGACTCCACCCCTCCCGAGACCTCCCGCCGAGGCCGCACCCGCGAGCGCCTGCTCGACGCGGCCTACGACGTCTTCGCCGAGACCGGCGTGCACAGCGCGTCCGTCGAGCAGATCTGCGAGCGCGCCGGGTTCTCGCGCGGCGCCTTCTACTCCAACTTCTCCAGCAAGGAGGAGCTGTTCTTCGCGCTCATGGAGCGGGAGAACGGCGCCCGGGTGACCGCCCTCGTCGAGCAGATGGACCGCACGATCCCGCGCGTCGTCTCGGCCGACGAGCCGCTGACGGCCGAGACGCTGGCCGTGGTCATCCTCGACTTCCTCCAGGGTCCTGCCACCGACAACCGCCGCTGGTGCGTAGTCGAGTCGGAGTTCGAGCTGCTCGCGCTGCGCGACCCGCGGATCGCTCCGCAGTACCGCGACTTCCGCGCCGGCTTCGACGCCTCGCTCGTGCAGATCGTGCACGGGGCGCTGCGCCAGGTGCGCCGCGACTTCTCCCTCGAGCCGACGACGGCCGTGCGCCTGCTGGTGGCGGGCTACGACGACGCGGTCAAGCAGTCGATCCTCGAGGACGAGTCGGAGCCCGAGTCGCTCGAGCGCCTGCGGGCGACGCTGACGGCGATCGTCCTCGCGATCTCGTCCGCCGACGCCTGAGCCGGGCCGGCTCTCGCGACGGCGGCCGCCGTACCCGACGGCCGGCTCCGCACAGGCAGGCCGAGCGGCCGCTGGAGAGTGTCTGGTCCGGTCCCCGCTCCTCCGCCCGCGCGACGAGGATGGACCCATGGAACTGCGTCAGCTCGAACACTTCCTCGCCGTCGCGAAGGAGCAGCACTTCACCCGCGCCGCGAGCGCCCTGCAGATCTCGCAGTCGGGCCTCTCGGCGTCGATCCGCGCGCTCGAGAGCGAGCTGGGCAGCCCCCTCTTCACCCGCAGCACGCGCCGGGTCGAGCTGACGCCGGCCGGTCGGGCGATGCTCGCGGAGTCGGAGCGCTCGGTCGCCAGCGCGCTCGCCGCCCGCGACGCGGTTCTCGCCGTGCAGGGGGTGCTCCGCGGGAGCCTCGCGGTCGGCACGGAGGAGTGCCTCGGTGGCGTGCACCTGCCGCGCGAGCTCGCGACCTTCCGCGAGCAGCACCCGGGAGTCGCGCTCCGGCTGATCCACGAGGGGTCCGGCACGCTGCTCGACTCCGTCGCCGCCGGCCGCCTCGACCTGGCGCTGGTCGCCGACATCGGAGCCGTGCCGGGCGGCGTGCGGACGATGCCGCTGGCGAGCGAGGGCTTCGCGGTGCTCGTGCGCCCGGGTCACCCGCTCGCGAGCCGCGTCGGCTGCCGCATCCCGGACCTGGCGGGCGAGACGATCGTGGGACTGCAGGAGCACTGGGCGGCGAGTCACCTCGCGGCGCGGGCGTTCGCGGCGCACGGCCTCGCGTTCGAGGTCGAGCTCGAGGTGAACGACGTGCACACGCTGCTCGACCTGGTCGAGTACGGCATGGGGATCGCGGTCGTGCCGGCGCACTTCGCCGAGAAGCGCCCGGCCGGGCTGCGGGCGGTGGCGCTCGCCGATCCGCTCCTGGTGTGGCGGACGATGGTGGCGGTGCCGGAACGGCCGAGCGCCGCGGCCCGCGCGTTCGTCTCGGCCCTCCCGCAGCCGCTGCAGGACGCGGTCTGAGCCGGATCGTGCTCGCAACGGAGGAGGGACCAGCGCCGAGATCCCGCGATGCGCGTCGGACCGGTGCCTCGATCGGATCCCTCCTCCGTCATGAACGGGCTCAGTCGAGCGAGGCCAACTCCTCGGGCGTGAGCTCCAGGTCGGCCGCCGTGGCGGAGTCGCGGATGCTCTCGGGGCGGGAGGCGCCCGGGATCGGCAGAACGACCGGGGCCTTCGCCAGCTCCCAGGCGAGGCAGACGACCTGCGGCGTCACGCCGCGGGCCTCGGCGACCGCCGCGAACGCGGAGTAGCGCGAGCCGAGCTCGCCCGCCGAGGAGATGCCGCCGAGCGGGCTCCACGGCAGGAACGCCAGTTTCAGCTCGGCGCAGAGCTCGAGCTCCGGCTCGCTGGAGCGGAACGACGGCGAGAACTGGTTCTGCACCGAGACCAGGCGCTCGCCGAGGATGCCGTGCGCCTCGCGGATCTGGTCCGGGTCGGCGTTCGAGATGCCCGCTCGGAGGACGACGCCCTCGTCGAGCAGCTCGGCCAGCGCTCCGATCGAGTCGGCGTAGGGGACCGCCGGGTCGGGCCGGTGGTACTGGTAGAGGCCGATCGCGTCGACGCCGAGGCGCTTCGCGGACGCGCGGGCCGCCTCCTTGAGGTACTCGGGGCGGCCGTCCTGGTCCCAGGGGCCGGGCTCGCGCCGCAGGTGGCCGCCCTTGGTGGCGACGAGCACGGCGGAGGTGTCGCCGCCGTAGCTGCGCAGCGCCTCCGCGATCAGCAGCTCGTTGTGGCCGAGGTCGTCCTGGGTGGCGAGGTGGTAGGCGTCGGCCGTGTCGATCAGGGTCACGCCGGCGTCGAGGGCGGCGTGGATCGCGGCGATCGAGCGCTCGCGGTCCGGGCGGCCCTCGATCGACATCGGCATGCCGCCGAGTCCGATCGCGCCGACCTGGAGGTCGCCGAGAGTGCGCTGCTTCATGAATGCTCCTTCGCAGTGGGGTGGGTGGTCACCAGGCGTAGTCCTCGGGGGCTGTCCGGTGGCCGGGGAAGATCTCGTCGAGGCGCGCGAGGGCCTCGGCGTCGAGGGTGATGTCGACGGCGGCGACGGCGCTCTCGAGCTGCTCGAGCGTCCGCGGCCCGGTGATCGGACCGGTGACGGCGGGCTGGTGGAGGAGCCACGCCAGCGCCAGCTCGCCGGGCGCCTCGCCGCGCTCGCGGGCGAACGCCTCCCACTGCTCGAGCGCGGGACGGTGCTCCTCGATCGCGGCGAGGGTGCGCTCGGAGGAGCGGCGCCCGCCCTCCGCGGTCTTCTCGAGCACGCCGCCCAGCAGTCCGCCCTGCAGCGGCGACCAGGGGATGACGCCGAGCCCGTAGTGCAGCGCGGCGGGCAGGACCTCGCGCTCGACGTCGCGGACGAGCAGGTTGTAGATCGACTGCTCGGAGGCGAGGCCGGTGAAGTGGCGGGCGCGCGCCGCCTCCTGCGCCTGGGCGAGGTGCCAGCCGGCGAAGTTGCTGGAGCCGACGTAGAGGACCTTGCCCTGCTGGACGGCGACCTCCATCGCCTGCCAGATCTCGTCCCAGGGAGTCGTCCGGTCGACGTGGTGGAACTGGTAGAGGTCGATGTGGTCCGTCTGCAGGCGGCGGAGGCTCTCGTCGAGCGCGCGGCGCAGGGTGAGCGCCGAGAGACGGCCGCCGTTGGGCCAGGAGTCGCGGCCGCGCTCGGCTCCGGGAGCGGCGAACTCGCCCATGTCGCCGAAGACCTTGGTCGCGAGGACGGTGCGCTCGCGGCGCTCGCCGCCCTGCGCGAACCAGCGGCCCACGATCTCCTCGGTGGCGCCGCGGCCGGCCTCGCCTCCGTACACGTTGGCGGTGTCGAAGAAGTTGACGCCGAGCTCGTGCGCGCGGTCCATGATCGCGAACGAGTCGGACTCCTCGGTCTGCATGCCGAAGTTCATGGTGCCGAGGACGGTGCGGGAGACGGACAGGCCGGTGCGACCGAGGTGCGTGTACTGCATGGTCCCAGTCGACTCCGGTTCGGGCCGCGTGTCCAACAGGTGCTCGGCATGGGTGCGATCGACGGGGGAGGTCAATCGGGGGCGCGCCGTCCAGGGGCCGCCCGAGCCCCGCCTCGGTCGGGCCTGCGCGTCGGCCGCGTCCAGCGGCCTCGACCGGATCGCCCGCAGCCCGCTGGGCGCGGTGGCGCCCGGCCGCCCGGGTGCCGGGTTAGAGTCGCGGAATGGTCCGGACGACGCAGCGCCTCGTGATCGCCCTCTCCGCCGTGGTCCTGCTCGCCGGCTGCACGGCGGAGGCGACGAGCCCCGCCGCCGCACCCGCCGAGCCGACCGCCTCGACCGCCTCGACCGCACCGCCCGCCGCCGGAGCCGAGTCCACGCCGCGGCCGGTGCCGAGCGTCTCGACCACTCCCGCACCCGTCGAGGACGTCTCGGGCGAGTGCGTCGTCCAGGCGCTCGACGAGGGGACGCTCGACGGCGTCGACCTCGAGCGCGTGCGCGACCGCGGCACCCGCGTCGGCGCGACCGGGACGGCGAGCACCGCCTCCGACGGCGCCCCGGCCTCCTACCTGGTGGCAGCGGGCGACATCAGCGAGCGGATCGCGGACCGGTTCTGCATCAGCTCCGACTACCTCTCCGCGCTGAACTCGGTGCGCCGCGACGGCGTCGACATCGACAGCCTCTACGGCGGCGACACCCTCAACCTCCGCCCGACGACCGTCCTGAGCGTCGGCGACCAGAACGGCCGCGTCCTCGACAACGCCGAGCCCGACGACCTCCCCGCGCAGACCGGCTGACGCCGCTCCCGCCCGCGCCCGCCGCCACTCCTCCCGCCTCGCAGCAGCACGCGACCACCGCGGAAGGCGCGGATCCGACGGCACGTGCGCGGCGCTCAGCCCAGGACGCCGATCAGGACCGCCGACACGGCGACGGTCGCCGCGAGCCCGGTCGTCCGCGAGCGGCGGCGCGCCGGGTCCTCGAACCACGGCAGCCCGTCCCAGCGCAGAACGGCGCCGGCCGCCCCGGCCGCGGTGAGAGCCACCAGCACGGCCCAGGGGAGCAGCGTCAGCACCGACCAGTCGACGAGCGCCCGCCCGAGCAGCAGCACGGCGACGGCCTCGACGCCGCGGGCGAGCGTCCGGACGCGGTCGCGGTCGAGGAACCCGGCCGCCCGGCGCCGGGGGATGCTCCCCAGGGCGAAGCGGCCGACGGTGAACGCGACGACGAGCAGGACGAGGATCGAGGCGATCATCACGACTCCTCCCCGGCGCGCTGCAGCAGGCGCAGACCGAGCTCGTCGACCGAGCTCGCCGTGTCCCCGTTGACGAACACGGCTAGGCCGCGCTCCCGGTCCATCGCGAGCATCGTCGAGTAGCCGGAGGTCCCTCCGTTGTGCCAGGTCACGGATCCGCCGTCCTCCGACTCCGAGGTGAACCAGCCGAGGCCGATCCGCGCCCCGTCGGCGTCGAATCGGGGATCCAGGACGCTCGCCGCGGGCACGCCCAGCGCGGGGTCGTCGGTGAGGAGGGCCTGCGCGTAGCGGGCCATGTCCGCCGCCGTGGAGCGGACGCCGCCCGCCGGCGCGTAGCCCGCCATCGTCCACGCGTCGACGGACCGCCCGCTCGCCGAGAAGCCGGTCGGCGCGTCGGCGGGGAGGGCGTCCGCGGTCTCCGGGACGGAGGTCGCGGACATCCCGAGCGGAGCGAGGACGCGCTCGCGGAGGAGGCCGGCGTAGTCGCGGCCCTCGGCGCGGGCGAGCGTCTGGCCAAGTACCGCGGCACCGAGGTTCGAGTAGGCGTGCACGTGCTCGCCCTGGTCCGCCTCGGCTGCCTGCCGGAGGACGTCGTCGGCCGACCAGCCCGCGTAGGGGTCCGTGCCGCGCAGCTGGGCGACGAGCGTCGAGGCGAGGTCGCCGATACCGGTGGGGAGTCGCGGCAGGCCGGAGCGGTGGGTCGCCAGCTCCTCGAGCGTCCCGGTGAAGCCGCCGACGTCGGCGTGCTCCGCGGCGGGGTCCTCGAGCCCGACCGTCCCCTCGGAGGCGCTCCGGGCGAGGAGGAGCGCGGTCATCGTCTTCGTGACCGATCCGATCTCGACCTCGGTCCGCTCGTCGGCTCCGAGTCCGCCGTAGCGCACGCCGTCGGGCGTGATCACGGCCGCGACGAGGTGGTTCCGCGCCCCGTCTCCGACGTCGGTCCGGAGCCACCCGGCGATCTCGGCGTCGCCCGTCGCCTCGGTCGAGAGGGTCGGAGCGGAGGGACGGAGCAGCACTCCGCCGAGCAGGACGACGGCCGCGGCGGAGGCGGCGGCGAGGGCGAGGCGGCGGCGGGTCATCGGGGTCCTCCGGAGGCGAGCAGGATCACGAGCAGGGGGACGAGGCGCTCCGGCGGGACGCCGTAGCGGCCGCGGCCGCGCGCCTCCAGCCAGCCGGCGGCGACCAGCTGGTTGACGTGGTGGTAGATCTGCCCGGTGGTGCCCGCGCCCTCGCTCTCGGCGAGCTGCGCGACGGTCTCGACTCCGCCGGCCACCGCCTGCAGGAACCGCAGGCGCACGGGGCTGCCCAGCGCGGCGAGCGCGGTCGGCCCGGGGCTCGCTCCCCAGTCGCGCTCGAAGAACGCGTCGGTGCTGAGGCCGTACTGCCACTCGACGGGGCCGGCCGGAGTGGCGACCGAGCCGGCGAAGACGACTCCGCCGGGAGAGGGCAGGCGCTCGCGGAGAGCGGTCAGGGCCCAGAGCGGATCGTCGGCGGCGGGCGCGGCGGGGGTGTCGGCGCGCTCGAGGCGGTCCAGCCGCGCTCGGAGCTCGTCGACCTCGCCGGCGAGGTCTCGGGAGGAGGTCATGCCTCCACTATTGCAAACATTCCGTAATCACGGAACTCCGGAGCGGAGCCGGTACCGCAGAAGTCGCGGTGGTCCAGCTCGACCACCGCGACTCCTGCGGACTCGGATCGCCCGGAGGCTCAGCCGAAGTGGCGCGGCAGCACGGCGCCGTTCACCGAGCGCAGCTCGTCCAGCGGCAGCGTGAAGAGACCCTGCACCTCGACCGCGGGGGTCGCCGCGTCGGTCACGCCGATGCGCAGCACCGGGTAGCCCCGGCCCTCGCAGAGCCCGCGGAACTTCACGTCGTCCTCGCGCGGCACCGACACGAGCACACGGCCGGTCGACTCCGAGAACAGCGCGGCCGTCGCGTCGACGCCGTCGCGCTCCATCAGCTCGTCGAGCCAGATGCGCGCGCCGACGCCGAAGCGCAGCGCGGACTCGGCCAGCGCCACCACGAGCCCGCCGTCGGCGAGGTCGTGGGCGGAGGCGATGAGCGACTCCTTCGCGCCCGCCGAGATCAGCTCGGCCAGCGCGCGCTCGGCGGCCAGGTCGAGCTGCGGGGGCAGCCCGCCGAGGTGGTCGTGGATGGTGCCGGCCCAGGCGGAGCCGTCGAGCTCGTCGCGGGTGGTGCCGAGGAGGTAGAGGTTGTCGCCCTCGTCCTGCCAGCCGGAGGGGATGCGGCGCGCGACGTCGTCGATCACGCCGAGGACGCCGACGACGGGGGTCGGGAAGATCGGCACGTCGCCGGTCTGGTTGTAGAACGAGACGTTGCCGCCGGTGACGGGGATCTCGAGCTCGAGGCAGGCGTCGGCGAGCGCGCCCACGGCCTCGCGGAACTGCCACATCACCTCGGGGTTCTCGGGGCTGCCGAAGTTGAGGCAGTCCGAGACGGCGACCGGGGTCGCTCCGGTGACGGCGACGTTGCGGAACGCCTCGGCCAGCGCCAGGCGGGCGCCCTGCGCCGGGTCGAGCTGGCACCAGCGCCCGTTCGCGTCGGTCGCGACTGCGAAGCCGAGGCCCGACTCCTCGTCGACGCGGACCATGCCGCCGTCGTCGGGGTAGCTGAGCGCGGTGTTGCCGAGCACGTAGCGGTCGTACTGCGAGGTGATCCAGCTCTTGTCGGCGAGGTTCGCCGAGCCCAGCAGCGCCAGGGTCTCGGCGCGCAGCGCGTCGCCGCCGGTCGAGCGGGGCAGGCGGGAGGAGGAGTCGGCCTGCAGCGCGTCGAGCCAGGAGGGGTACTCGATCGGGCGCTCGTAGACCGGGCCGTCGACCGCGACGGTGCGCGGGTCGACGTTGACGATCTCCTCGCCGTGCCAGTTGATGATGAGGCGGCCGGAGTCGGTGACCTCGCCGAGCACGCTGGTCTCGACGTCCCACTTGCCGACGACCTCGAGGAACGCGTCGAGCTTCTCGGGCGTGACGACGGCCATCATCCGCTCCTGCGACTCCGACATGAGGATCTCCTCCGCCGTGAGCGAGGGGTCGCGCAGCAGCACCGAGTCGAGCTCGATGAACATGCCGCCGTCGCCGTTGGAGGCCAGCTCCGAGGTGGCGCACGAGATGCCCGCGGCGCCCAGGTCCTGGATGCCCTCGACGAGGTCCTTGCGGAACAGCTCGAGGCAGCACTCGATGAGCACCTTCTCGGCGAACGGGTCGCCGACCTGCACCGCGGGGCGCTTGGTCGGTCCGCCGTCGGCGAAGGTGTCGGAGGCGAGGATCGACGCGCCGCCGATGCCGTCGCCTCCGGTGCGCGCCCCGAAGAGCACGACCTTGTTGCCGACGCCGCGGGCGTTCGCGAGGTGCAGGTCCTCGTGGCGGAGGACGCCGACGGCCAGCGCGTTGACGAGCGGGTTGCCCTGGTAGACGGAGTCGAAGTAGGTCTCGCCGCCGATGTTCGGCAGGCCGAGGCAGTTGCCGTAGAAGGAGATGCCGGCCACGACGCCGTGCACCACGCGCGCGGTGTCGGGGTCGTCGATCGCCCCGAAGCGCAGCGCGTCCATGACCGCGACCGGCCGGGCGCCCATCGAGATGATGTCGCGGACGATGCCGCCGACCCCCGTCGCCGCACCCTGGAAGGGCTCGATGTAGCTCGGGTGGTTGTGGCTCTCGATCTTGAAGGTGACGGCCCAGCCCTCGCCGACGTCGACCACTCCGGCGTTCTCGCCCATGCCGACCATGAGGTTCTTCTTCATGGCGGGGGAGACCTTCTGCCCGAACTGGCGGAGGTACATCTTCGACGACTTGTAGGAGCAGTGCTCGCTCCACATCACCGAGTACATCGCGAGCTCGCCGCTCGTGGGGCGGCGGCCGAGGATCTCGCGGATGCTCGCGTACTCGTCGGGCTTGAGTCCGAGGGCCGCGTAGGGCTGCTCCCGCTCGGGCGTCGCCTCCGCGTTCGCAGTGGTGTCGGGAACGGCGGTGCGGCTGTCTGCCATGTGCTGGAGGCTCCAGGGGAGGGGGACGGGATGCGCGTCGATCCTACCCGCCGCGGTCGCCGGGGTCCGGGCCCTCCGGTGGAGCGGTGCGGGCACCGGCGCCTAGGATCGGGCGGGTGAAGCGGGCGGCTCTGATCGGGACCGTGCTGTGGGGGCTCTACCAGTGCTTCGGGAACCTCGGAGCGGCGAACATCTCGTCGGACGAGCCCGTGTACCTCGCCGCGGGCTGGGACTACCTGCACGGCGACGTGAGCGCGAACCTCGAGCATCCGCCGACGGCGAAGTACCTGATCGGGCTCGCGCAGGTGCTGCTCGGCGAGGGGCTGCTCGCGGGCAGGATCGCCGCCGGCGCGGCCGCGTTCCTCACCGGGGTGGTGCTCTGGCTCTGGTTCCGGCGCGAGCTCGGCCCGACGCTCGCGCTCGTCCCGGCCGGCCTGTTCCTCCTCCTCCCGCGCACCGCCGTGGGCGCCGGCACCCGGATCGACCGCCTCGCGCTCCTGGAGCCGTTCATGGTGCTCTTCGCCGTCGCGGCGATGGCGGCGGCGTGGACCTGGTCGCACGCCTCCCCGGGCAGGCGGAGCGGCTGGCTGATCGCGCTGGCCGGTGCGCTGCTGGCGCTGTCGGTCACCTCGAAGCTGACCACCGCGGTCCTCGCGCCCGTGCTCCTGCTGCCGCTGCTCTGGTCGGGGAGCAGGGCCCGGGCTCTGCGGGGCGGCCTCGCCCTCTCCGTCGCGTTCGTCGTCACCGGGGTGCTCGCCTACCTGCCGGTGCACCCGGTCGAGGCGGTCCGGTATCTGCTCGAGTTCCAGTCCGAGCACAACGCCGACGGCCACCTGATCGAGGTCGCCGGGACCGCGTACGTCTTCCCTCCGTGGTGGGCGAACCTCTGGTTCATGGTCGTCGGCATCGGGCCGGCGGCGCTCGCCGTGCTGCTCCTCGGGACCCTGCTGGCCCTGCTCGCTCCGCGGCGCCGCGCGCTGGTGCTCTACCTGGGCGCCGCGACGCTGCTCCTGCTCGTGTTCCACCTGGCGATCAGCTCGGTCGCGCTGCCGCACTACTACGCGGCGTGGGCGTGGCTCCTCTGCGCGCTGGCGGGCATCGGCATCGCGGAGGCGCTGCGCGGCGGGATCGTGCTGCCCGCACCCCTCGCCCGCGGCGTCGGCGCGGTGCTGGTGGCCGCCTCCCTCGTGATCGCGATCGCCACCACGGCGGGGGTCGCCCAAGAGCGGCCGACCGGGATCGCGCGGGTGGCCGACGTGCTGCGCGAGCGCGGCCTCGACGGCGGCCTGGTCCTCGCGCAGGGCATGTCCTCGGGCGTCTACGTGCCCTACATCGGCGACCGGGTGACGACCGATCCGTCGTCCGCAGGGATCGTCGCCATCGCGATCGAGCTGTCGGCGCGCTTCCCGGTCGATCCGCGCGTGTCCGCCTACCTCGAGTCGGCGCGGCCCGAGACGGTGCGGCTCGACGACCTCACCCTCGTGCTGGTCGACGGACCGCTGCCGTGACCGCTCACTTCGAGCGGCAGGCCCCCGGATCGACGGCGTCCGTCAGCGAGGCGGCCTGCTCGACCACGGGAGTGAGGACCGAGAGCGGGATGGCGTAGCCGACGTTGTCGACGGAGGCGGCCTTGCCGAAGACGACGCCCGACACGGTGCCCTCGAGAGAGAGCAGCGGGCCGCCCGAGTTGCCCTGGTTGACGACGGCGGCGAGGGTCAGCACCTCCCGTGAGGTCGGTGCTCCGTCGACCATCAGCGAGACCGTGGCGTCGGAGGAGATCTCGGCCGAGCCGAGGGTCAGCGGGCCGCCGAAGGGGTAGCCCGCGACCACGGCGTCGTCCCCGGCGGCGACGGCGTCGTCGAGTGGGAGCGGAGAGGCGTCGAGCCCGTCGACGGCGATCACGGCGAGGTCGGCGGCCGGGTCCAGGTAGACGACGCGGCCGGTGCGCGGGGCCTCGCCCGGCGCCTCGACGACCGGCTGCGAGACTCCGCCGACCACGTGCGCGTTGGTGATGACGCGGTCGTCCGAGACGACGAAGCCGCTGCCCGTCACTCCGACGTCGCAGGCCCAGGCCGTGCCGGAGACGCGCACGACCGAGCGGGTGGCGGCGGCGACCTCCGGGTCGTCGGTCGAGACGTCCGGGATCGCGGGCGCCTGGGTCGGAGCGTCGAGCGCCTCGACGACCCAGGACGTGCCCTCGTCGACCACGGTCGACTGCAGCTGGGCGAGGAAGGCGCGGACGGGGGAGGGGGTGAGGTCGTCGATCGTGCGGATGACCGTCGAGCCGGCGACCGAGGTCGTGACGAGGGGGACGCCGAGGAGGGAGACGGCCGAGGTGACGGCGATCCAGACCAGGCCGGAGATCGCGACGCCGGCGACGCCGCCCGCGAGCCGGTCGAGCAGGCCGAGCTTCACCCGGTCGGCTCCGCGGCCGATGACCGCGCCGAGCGTCGCTCCGATCGCGTAGCCGACGCCCAGCAGCAGCACGGCGGTGCCGATCACGGCGAGCAGGCGCCACTCGCTGCCGGCCGTCCACGACGAGACGGCGGGCACGGCGAACGAGGCGCCGATCGCGCCCGCGACGATCCCGGCGAGACCGCCGAGGGTCCGGAGCAGGCCGCGCCGCAGACCGTCGACGAGCGCGCCGATGAGGCTCAGCACGACGATGACGTCGACGATCACGGATGCACCCACGCGGAACTCCTGCCGGTGTCGGGGACGGGTCCTCCAGCATGACCGACGCGGGATGCGCGGACGCCCGGAGGCGGCTGGCAGTCCGCGGCGGCTGCGGTGCGCGGGGGCGGCGGCGGCACGGGAGTCGGACACCGCCGGCCGCGCGCTGCCGCCGAGAGGGCGGTGCCCCCGGGAGGGCGGTGCCCCCTAGAAGAACGAGATGCAGTACGGCGTCGCGATCGGCGCGAACAGGCGGTCCATCCGCCCCGCCTCGCCCGTGACGCGCGCCAGCCCGGCCTTCGCCAGGATCGACGGCCGCACCGAGCCCAGCAGCAGCGAGCCCAGGTCGGCCACGTCCAGCGCGAGCTCGGCCTCGTCCCCGGTGCGCTCCACGGTGGCGGAGCCGCCCGAGGCGGTGAGGCGGTAGCGGCCGTCGGCGAGCCCGAGCCCGTCGGCCACCTCGACCACGACCGAGCCGTCCGCGGTCCACGGCCGGGCCGAGAACGCGGCGGCGACGTCGAGGATCCGCAGCCAGATCAGGTCGCCCACGTGGCTCACCTGCACCACGCGCGCGTCGCGGAGCGCCCAGGTCAGCGGATCGTCCACCGGCGCCATGTCCCAGGTCACCGCGGAGGCGAGGTCGACCGCGCCGAGGTAGCCCCAGAGCGCGAGGTAGGCGTCGGCGCCGGGGGCGACGAGGTCGACGATCTCGAGGGTCTTGTCGTCCTCGGGCCCGACCGCGCGGTAGGTCACGAAGCCGTCGAGCGTCCCCTCCTCGTCGAGGTGGACGGCCGAGCGGACGTCGAGGCCGGGCGTGGTCTCGCCGGACGCGGTGCCGACGGAGTTCGCCTCGTAGCGCGACTGGCGGGTCAGCGAGCCGGGGGTCGACGCCTGGAACGCGGCGAACACCGCGGGGATGCGTGGCTGCAGCCAGCTCGTCGCGACCACCTCGACGCGGCCGGCGGGCTCGGTCTGCAGGCCGAAGCGCGGCCCGGTGTCGACGCGGATGGAGCGCGTGAAGGCCGAGCGGCCGAAGCCGAACCGGCGGTAGATGGAGGCCTCGCTCGCCGTGAGCGCGGCGACCGGGGTGCCGGCCTCCTTCGCCAGGCGCAGGTCCTCGGTGATCATCGCGCGCAGGATGCCGCGGCGCCGGTGCGTGGGCCGCACGGTCACCTGCGACACCAGGTGCGCCGGCAGCTCGCGTCCGCCGCCGACCTGCAGGGCCCCGGGGAACGCCGCGTAGGTGCCGACCGGCACGCCCGCGCCGTCGAGTCCCTCGGGGGCGGAGGAGTCGACTACCGCGGTCAGCACGCGCTGGTCGGCGACCATGTGCTCGGCCCAGTCCCGCAGCTTCTCCGGCGTGAACTCCTTCTCGTGGAAGCCCGCGTTGATCGCGGTGGCCCACGCGGCGGTGGCGGCGTCGGGACCGCCCTCGTCGTTCAGGGCGGCGGGGAAGCGGCGGAGGTCGAGACCGGTGAGAGGCATCCGTCCAGCCTATTCACCCGGAGTGCGCGGGGGCTGAACCGGTGCGCGAACGGTCACTGCGACGGGCGCGCCCGTAACGCCGACCGCCGTCAGAGCACGGTCCACCGCTTCTCGAGCGCCGCGTCCACCGCCTCCGCGAGCTCGTCCAGCCGCCGGGAGTCGAGGCGCCCCGGGTCCGCGGCCGCCCGGATCCGCCCGCTCATCGCCGCGATCGCCGAGCGCCGCCGCGGCAGGGTCGCGGTGAACGCGCAGTCGCGCAGCAGCACCAGCAGCTCGCCCGCCCGGCCCTGCGCCTCCGCGAGGACCTCGAGCCGCCGCTCGAACGGCGACTCCGGGACCGTCACGCGCAGGAACCCGTCCGGATCCTGGAACGCCGCCGGCGGATCCGGGACCCGCGCGAGCAGCGCCAGCGCGGGGCCCAGCTCGTCCAGACCGCCCTCGTGCGCCAGCTCCCGCAGCCGCGAGTCCACGTCGTCGGCCGGCCCCGCCCCGAGCTCCACCGTCCGCAGCACGAGCGCGTCGAGCCGGCGCTCCTCCTCCTCGCCCGGGACCGACGGAGTCGCCGACCACCACGAGAGCACCGGAGTCGCGGCCACCGCGTGCTCGCCGATCCGCCGCTCCAGCGCGATCAGCAGGTCCTCCCGCGCGGCGAGCGCCACCAGCGCGTCCACGTCGACGTGGAGAAGGGTGCCCGAGGCGGGCGGCGCCACCAGCCGGCGTCCGGAGGGAGGGACGGTCTCCGCGCGCGTCCTCGCCCCGGGTCCGCGCCCGCTCGCCCGCAGGATCTCCTCCTCGAGGGTCCGCCGGGGTCGTCGTCGTCCGCTTCCGCGCGCCATGCCGTCACGCTACCGTCGGCCGCATGACCCGGTTCCTCGCCCTCCTCCGCGGAGTGAACGTCAACGGCCGCACCGTCCGCAGCGCCGAGCTCGCCGAGACGGTCGCCGGGATCGGCGTGGACCGGGTGCGGACGGTCCTCGCGAGCGGCAACGCGGCATTCGACTCCGACCGCCCGGCCGCCGAGCTGAAGCCCGCGCTCGAGGCGGCGCTCGCCGAGCGGTTCGGCTACGACGCCTGGATCGTGCTCGTGACGCAGGAGGCGCTCGCCGCGGTGCTCGCCGCCTACCCGTTCTCGCGGATCGACGAGGAGGCGCATCCGTACGTCGTCTTCGGCTCGGACGAGGAGGCGCTCGACGCCGCGCAGGCCGCGATCGGCGAGCCGGATCCGGCGGTCGAGCTCGTCGCCCGGGGTGCCGCCGTCCTCTACTGGCGCTGCCCGCGCGGCTCCTCGACGGACACGCCGGTCGCACGGATCCTCGCCCGATCCGCCTACCGCTCCACCACGACGACCCGGAACCTGCGCACCGTCGAGAGGCTCGCGACGGCGTGACGTCCGCGGCCGTGGCGGGGCCGCCTCCGGGCTCCGCGAGCGGCACCTCGGGGCGCCTCCGACCTCGGGAGGCGAGGAATCGGGGCTGAGAGCACGCACATTCTTTGGTTAGGCTGTCCTTAGTGCCGGTCCACTCGGACCCTGCGCCGCCTCCCGCACAGCCTCTCGAAAGGGACCCATGCCCCGCGCCACCACGCCCCTCGCCCTGCTCGCCGCCACCGCGCTGACGATCGGCCTCGCCGGCTGCAGCGGCTCGGCCGCCGGAGACGACGCCGCCGCCGACAGCGGCTTCACGCCGATCACGATCGAGCACGCTCTCGGCACCACCACCATCGAGTCGGCGCCCGAGCGCGTGGCGACCGTCAACTGGGCCAACCACGAGGTCCCGCTCGCGCTTGGAGTGGTCCCCGTGGGCATGGCCGCCGCCAACTTCGGCGACGACGACGGCGACGGGCTCCTCCCCTGGGTGAGCGAGAAGCTCGACGAGCTCGGCGCCGAGACCCCCGTCCTCTTCGACGAGACCGACGGCATCGACTTCGAGGCCGTCTCGGACACCGACCCGGACGTCATCCTCGCCGCCTACTCCGGCCTCACGCAGGAGGACTACGACACCCTGAGCGAGATCGCCCCGGTCGTCGCCTACCCCGAGACCGCCTGGGGCACCTCCTGGCGCGACATGATCACGCTGAACAGCGAGGCGATGGGCAGGGCCGACGAGGGCGCCGCCCTGATCACCGAGCTCGAGGGCGAGATCGAGGAGAAGGTCGCCGCGCACCCGCAGCTGGCCGGCACCTCGGCGATGTTCCTCACCCACGTCGACCCGACGGACCTCAGCCAGGTCAGCTTCTACACCTCGCACGACACCCGCCCCGCGTTCTTCGAGGACCTCGGCATGGCCACCCCGGGCAGCATCGCGACCGCCTCCGCCGCGACCGACAAGTTCTCGCTCACGCAGAGCGCCGAGCAGGCCGACGCGTTCAGCGACGTCGACGTGATCGTCACCTACGGCGACGACGAGCTCGTGAGCACCCTCAAGGCCGACCCGCTGCTCTCGCAGATCCCCGCGGTCGCCGACGACGCCATCGTGCGCCTGCCCTCCACCCCGCTCGGCACCGCCGCCAACCCGACGCCGCTCTCGATCTCGTGGGTCCTCGACGACTACCTGGACCTGCTCGACGAGGCCGCCGCCAAGGCCGCGCAGAGCACTCCGGCCGCCTGAGCCGGGACCCGACCCGCGTGACCCTCGCCGCTCCTCCCGCCGCCTCGGGCGTCGCCGCCGTGCGCCGCCCGAGGCGGCTGCGCGCCCTCTGGCTGCTCGCGGCCGTGGCCGTGCTGCTCGCCGCCGCCGTGGTGTCGGTGCTGGTGGGGTCGCGGGAGGTGGCGTGGAGCGACGTCGTCGCCGCGTTCGGCGGGTCCACGGACGGGTTCGCGCAGGCCGCGGTCGCCAAGCGCATCCCGCGCACCGTGCTCGCCGCGATCGCGGGCGCGGCCCTCGGCGTCGCCGGCGTGCTGATGCAGGGGGTGACCCGCAATCCGCTGGCCGACCCCGGCATCCTCGGGGTGAACACCGGAGCCTCGCTCGCGGTCGTGACGGGCATCGTCTTCTTCGGGCTGACGAGCTCCGCCGCCTACGTCTGGGTCGCGATCGGCGGGGCCGCGGTCGCCGCGGTCTTCGTCTACACGGTCGGGTCGCTCGGGCGCGGCGGCGCGACTCCGCTCAAGCTCGCCTTGGCCGGCGCCGCCACCTCGGCCGCGCTCGTCTCGGTGATCAGCGCGATCGTCCTGCCGCGCGCCGACATCGCGGGCGGCATCCGCTCCTGGCAGATCGGCGGAGTGGGCGGCGCGACGTCCGCGAGCATCGCGCAGGTGCTCCCCTTCCTCCTGGCCGGCCTCGTCCTCTGCGTGCTCTCGGCCAAGAGCCTCAACACCCTCGCGCTCGGCGACGAGCTCGCCGCGGGCCTGGGGGAGCGGGTCGCCCTCGCGCGCGGCGGGGCCGCCCTGGGCGCGGTCGTGCTCTGCGGAGCGACGACCGCGGTCACGGGGCCCATCGGCTTCGTCGGCCTGGTCGTCCCGCACGCCTGCCGCCTCCTCGTCGGCGTGGACCACCGCTGGCTGCTGCCATTCTCGGCGGTGACCGGCGCCGTGCTCCTGATCGCGGCGGACATCGTCGGCCGCGTCGTCGCACGCCCGAGCGAGATCGACGTGGGCATCGTCACCGCGCTGGTCGGCGCCCCGGTGTTCATCGCGATCGTCCGCCGCCAGAAGGTGCGCGAGCTGTGACCGCGCTGCTCGAGGCGCCCGCCGCCACCGCCCGCGCCGTCGCGGCCGGCCGCCGCCGCCGCGGGGCCCGCCGCCGGATCGTCGTCGCCGTGCTCGCTGTCCTGATCGCGGCCGTCCTCGCCGTCTCCCTGCTGGTCGGCCAGACCGTCTACTCGCCCGACGAGGTGCTCCGCGTGATCCTCGGCGAGCAGGTCCCCGGGGCGAGCTTCACCGTCGGGCGCCTCCGCCTCCCGCGCGCCGTCCTCGCCCTGCTGGTGGGCCTGTGCTTCGGGCTCGGCGGAGTGAGCTTCCAGACCATGCTCCGCAACCCGCTCGCCAGCCCCGACATCATCGGGATCAGCGCCGGGGCGAGCGCCGCCGCGGCCTTCGCGATCGTGACGCTCTCGCTCGGGGCGGCGCAGGTCTCGGCCCTCGCGATCGTCGCGGGACTCGTGGTCGCCCTGCTCGTCTACGCCCTGTCCTACCGCAGCGGAGTCGCCGGCACCCGGCTGATCCTGATCGGCATCGGGGTCGCCGCGATGCTCGACTCCCTCACCGCCTACGTGCTCTCGCAGGCCGCCGCGTGGGACCTGCAGGAGGCGTCCCGCTGGCTCACCGGGAGCCTCAACGGCGCGAGCTGGAGCGAGGTCGTGCCGGTCCTCGCCGCGGTCGTCGTCCTCACCCCCGTCCTGCTCTCGCGCTCGCGCGACCTCTCCGCCACGCAGCTCGGCGACGACACCGCCTCCGCGCTCGGCATCCGCGTGAACGCCACCCGCCTCGTCGTGATCGTCGCCGCGGTCGGGCTGATCGCCTTCGCGACGGCCGCCGCCGGCCCGATCGCGTTCGTGGCCTTCCTCTCCGGCCCGATCGCCGCCCGCCTGATCGGGCCCGGCGCGTCGCTCCTCATCCCCTCGGCCCTCGTCGGCGCGCTGCTCGTGCTCGTCGCCGACTTCGTCGGGCAGTTCGGGCTGGGCCTGCGCTACCCGGTCGGAGTGGTCACCGGCGTCCTCGGGGCGCCGTACCTCGTCTACCTCATCGTCCGCAGCAACAGAGCGGGAGGCTCACTGTGACCACCGCGCACACCCTGACGGCCGAGGGGGTCACCCTCGGCTACGGCGACCGGACCGTCGTCGACGGCCTCGACCTCGTCGTCCCGCCCGGCCGCATCACCGCGATCGTCGGAGCGAACGCCTGCGGCAAGTCGACGCTCCTGCGCTCGATGTCGCGCCTGCTCGCGCCCCGCTCCGGCGCCGTGCTGCTCGACGGCAGGGCCGTGCACCGGACGCCGGCGAAGCAGCTCGCCCGCACGCTCGGCCTCCTCCCGCAGTCGCCGATCGCCCCGGAGGGCATCACCGTCGCGGATCTCGTCGGCCGCGGCCGCCATCCGCACCAGGGGATGCTGAGCCGCTGGAGCGCCCACGACGACGAGGCCGTCGCGACCGCGCTCGACGCGACCGACACCGCCGCCCTGGCCGACCGCTCCGTCGACGAGCTCAGCGGCGGGCAGCGCCAGCGCGTCTGGATCGCGATGGCCCTCGCGCAGGAGACCGACGTGCTGCTGCTGGACGAGCCGACCACCTTCCTCGACGTCAGCCACCAGATCGAGGTGCTCGACCTGCTCGTCGACCTCAACCGCACCCGCGGGACGACGGTGGTGATGGTGCTGCACGACCTCAACATGGCCGCCCGCTACGCCGACCACCTCGTGGCCATCGCGCACGGCGCGGTGCACGCCTCCGGCACCCCGGCCGCGGTGCTCACCGAGGAGACGGTGCTCGCCGTGTTCGGCCTCGACAGCCGCATCATCACCGACCCGACCTCGGGCACCCCGCTGATGCTCCCCCTCGGGCGGCACCGCCTCGCCCCCGAGCGGATCGACGCCCCCGGCGGCGCGCAGATGACGGACGTGTAAACGGTTCCACACGGCGGCCGGGGGGCGTATACGATACCTGCAGTCCGCGGCGGACGACCGTCATCGGCGGAACCGCCGAACGCCTGCCCCCGATCAGAGGTCCTCCCCGCCGTGACTGCATCCCCGACGCGCCCCGACGCCTCCGCCCTCCGCGGCGTCCGCGCGCTCCTGTTCGACCTCGACGGCGTGCTCACGCCGACCGCCGACGTCCACATGCAGGCCTGGTCGCGGCTGTTCACGGAGTACCTCTCCTCGCGCGGGATCGCCGAGGGCTACACCGACGCCGACTACTTCCGGTACATCGACGGACGCCCGCGGTACGACGGCGTCCGGGCGCTCCTCGCCTCGCGCGGCATCACCCTCCCCGAGGGCGCGCCCGAGGACGACCCGTCGCTCGAGACCGTCTGCGGGCTCGGCAACCGCAAGAACGACGCCTTCAACCGCACCCTCGCCGAGACCGGCGTCGCTCCCTACCCGGGCTCGCTCCGCTTCGTCGACGCCGCGATCGCCGCGGGCGTGCAGGTCGCCGTCGTCACCTCCTCCCGCAACGGCGTGCCGGTGCTCGAGGCGGCCGGCCTCCGCGACCGCTTCGAGGTCGTCGTGGACGGGCTCCTCGCCGCCGAGCGCTCGATCGCCGGCAAGCCCGCGCCCGACACCTACCTCTACGCGGCCGAGCTCCTCGGCCTCCCGGCCGCCGAGTGCGCCGTCCTCGAGGACGCGCACTCCGGAGTCGCGGCAGGCCGCGCGGGCGGCTTCGGCCTCGTCGTCGGCGTCGACCGCGGAGTCGGGGCCGACACCCTGCTCGAGCACGGCGCCGACCTGGTCGTGGACGACCTGGCCGAGCTGCTCCCCTTCCTCCCCACCGCTCCCGCCCCCGAGGACGCCGCATGAACCCCATCACCTCCGACCCGCTCGACCGGAACCGCTTCCCGATCGACGAGTGGGCCCTCGTCGAGACCGAGTTCGCCTCCGAGCTGCAGGGCCGCACCGAGACGCTCTTCGCCACCGGCAACGGCTACCTCGGCCTCCGCGGCAACGTGGAGGAGGGGCGCGACGGCTACGCCTACGGCACCTTCATCAACGGGTTCCACGAGACCTGGCCCATCCGCCACGCGGAGGAGGCGTTCGGCTTCGCCCGCGTCGGCCAGACCATCGTCAACGTGCCGGACGCCAAGATCATCCGCCTCTACGTCGACGACGAGCCCTTCGTGCTGAGCGAGGCCGACGTCCTCGCCTACTCGCGCCGCCTCGACTTCGCGAACGGCGTGCTCACCCGCGAGCTGGAGTGGCGCACCCCCTCCGGCAAGCGCGTCCTGATCCGCTCGCGCCGCCTGGTCTCGTTCACCGACCGGCACCTCGCGATCCTCGACTACGAGGTCGAGATGCTCGACCACGACGCGTCCGTGCTGATCTCGAGCCAGATCCTCAACCGCCAGGACGGCGTGGACGAGTACCACGCCCCCTCCGGCAGCGAGGGCGCCGGCTTCGACCCGCGCAAGGCGGAGTCGTTCGAGGACCGCGTGCTCCAGCCGCGCCTCAAGCGCGTCAGCGGCACCCGCTACCTCCTCGGCTACCGGACCACCAACTCCCAGATGACCGTCGCCTGCGGCGCCGAGCACCAGCTCGAGACCGAGAACGAGTGGGACCAGACCTCCCAGATCGACGACGACCTCGCCAAGCACGTCTACCGCGTGAAGGCCAAGGCCGGCCGGCCGGTCCGCCTGGTCAAGACGCTGACCTACCACACCTCCCGCGGCGTGCCCGTGCGCGAGCTCGCCGACCGCTGCGACCGCACGCTCGACCGCGCCCGCGAGACGCCGGTCGAGGAGCAGTTCGTCAAGCAGCGCGAGTGGCTGGACGACTTCTGGACCCGCTCCGACGTGCAGCTGGACGGCCAGCCCGCGATCCAGCAGGCCACCCGCTGGAACCTCTTCCAGCTCGCCCAGTCCACCGCCCGCACCGACGGCGGCGGAGTCGCGGCCAAGGGCGTCTCGGGCTCCGGCTACGGCGGCCACTACTTCTGGGACACCGAGGTCTACGTCCTCCCGTTCCTCAGCTACACGGCGCCCCTCGTCGCCCGGAACGCCCTGCGCTTCCGGCAGAACATGCTCGAGGCCGCCCGGGCGCGCGCCTCCGAGCTCAACCAGCGCGGCGCGCTCTTCCCCTGGCGCACCATCAACGGTCAGGAGTCGTCGGCGTACTACGCCGCCGGCACCGCTCAGTACCACATCGACGCCGACATCTCCTACGCGCTCATGCAGTACGTGGGTGCCACGGGCGACGACGACTTCCTCGCCCGCGGAGCGATCGACATCCTCGTCGAGACCGCGCGGATGTGGGCCGATCTGGGCTTCTGGCGCAGCAACGGCGACGATCACTTCCACATCCACGGAGTGACGGGGCCGGACGAGTACACGACCGTCGTCAACGACAACCTGTACACGAACGTCATGGCCCGGGCGAACCTCCGCTCGGCCGCCCGCGCCGTCGAGCTGCTGAAGGCCGTCGAGCCCGCCGCGTACGAGCGGATGGCCGACCGCCTCGCTCTCGACGAGGGCGAGGTGCTCGAGTGGGCGCGCGCCGCCGAGAAGATGCACATCCCCTTCGACGCGCGGGCGGGCATCCACCCGCAGGACGCGGCCTTCCTCGAGAAGGAGCTGTGGGACCTCGAGAACACCCCCGCGAGCAAGCGCCCGCTGCTGCTGCACTTCCACCCGCTGGTGATCTACCGCTTCCAGGTGCTCAAGCAGGCCGACGTCGTGCTCGCGCTGCTGCTGCAGGGCAACGAGTTCACCGCCGAGCAGAAGCGTGCCGACTTCGAGTACTACGACGCGCTGACCACCGGCGACTCGACCCTCTCGGCCGTCGTGCAGTCGATCATCGCCGCCGAGGTCGGCTACAGCGACCTGGCCCGCCACTACTTCCTGTCGGCGCTGTTCGTCGACCTCGCCGACCTGCACCGCAACACCGCGGACGGCATCCACGTCGCCTCGACGGGCGGCGTCTGGAGCGCCCTCGTCTACGGCTTCGGCGGGATGCGCGACCACGGCGGCCGGATCACGCTCGATCCGCGCCTTCCCGACGACTGGGACCGCCTCGCCTTCCGCATCACCCTCCACGGCACGCGCGTGCGCGTCGAGGTGACGCAGACCGAGGTCCTGCTGACGGTCGAGACCGGCGACTCCGCCGCGATCACCGTCCGCGACGAGCGCGTGCACGTCGCCGCCGGCAGCCCCGTGCGCGTCCCGCTCACGCACCAGGGCCGCCGCCTGCACGGCGCGCCGACCACGTCCGACATCGAGGGCACCCGCCGCTCCGACGGCACCGTGATCACCGCCTCGATCCCCACCATCTCGATGACCCCCGAGCCCGAGGTCCTGACCGGGCCCTGAGCGGCGCCGCGAACATCGCCCATCACGCACGGGACCCCCGGCCGGAACCGGGGGTCTCGTGCGTCGCGGGCGGGCGGAGCCGGCCGGATCGGATGCGTCAGGCGGAGGCGAGCAGCGAGCGCAGCGCTGACGTGAAGAACGTCAGCCCGTCCACACCCGAGCGCATCGCGGCGGCCGTGTCGGGCCCGAAGCCCTCCTCGACGGCGTGCTCCGGGTGCGGCATGAGCCCCACCACATTGCCGCGGCGGTTGCTGATGCCGGCGATGTCGTTCATGGAGCCGTTCGGGTTGTGGCCGAGGTAGCGGACGACGACGCGTCCCTCCGCCTCGAGCTCGACCAGCGTGTCGGCCGAGGCGATGTAGCCGCCCTCGCCGTTCTTCAGCGGGATCGTGATCTCCTGGCCGGGCTCGAAGCCGTTCGTCCAGGCGGTCTCGGTGCTCGCGACCATCAGGCGCTGGTCGCGGCAGACGAAGGATCCGATGTCGTTCGCGATCAGGCCGCCGGGCAGCAGGTGCGCCTCGGTGAGCATCTGGAAGCCGTTGCAGATGCCGAGGACCGGGGTCCCGGCGTTCGCCGCGTCGACGACCTCGCGCATGATCGGGGAGTGGGAGGCGATGGCGCCGCAGCGCAGGTAGTCGCCGTAGGAGAAGCCGCCGGGCAGGACGATCGCGTCGACGCCGTCGAGGTCGTGGTCGCCGTGCCACAGCGCGACCGGCTCCGCACCCGCGAACCGGACGGCGCGCTGGGCGTCGCGGTCGTCGAGCGAGCCGGGGAAGGTGATGACGCCGATCCTCATCGGGCGGCCTCCGCCGGGTAGTGGATCCCGACGACGTCCTCGATCACCGAGTTCGAGAGCATCTCGTCGGCGATGCGCTGCACCGAGGCGCGCACCTCGTCGGTCACCTCGTCGACGGTGATCTCGAAGCGCTTGCCCACCCGCACGCCGTGGAGGGCGGAGTGGCCCAGCCGCGCGAGCGCGCCGGCGACGGCCTTCCCCTGCGGGTCGAGCAGCTCGGCCTTGGGCATGACTTCAACGACGATCGTGGGCACCGTGTTCTCCGGAGTCTCGGGGGAGTGCGGTCTTCCGCGCGACCATCGTACCCGCGGGGGTCCCCGCGGTCGGCGGCGCTCAGGAGGTCGTGACGCGGACGGCGTTCGCCCAGGGGTCCTCGAAGGCGAGGGTGCGGCCGTCGTCGCGGGTGGCGACTCCGGAGCGGGCCAGCCGCTCGCCGAGCGCGCCGAGGTCGTCGGCGCCGGGCACCACGATCTCGACCTGTCCGAGGCCGAGGGCCTGCTGCCGGCGTCCGGCGCCCGCCGAGTTCCAGGTGTTCATCGCCATGTGGTGGTGGTAGCCGCCCGCCGAGACGAAGAGCGCCTGCCCGCCGTACGCGATCGTCGTCTCGAAGCCGAGCCGGTCGACGTAGAACTCCTTCGCGGTGGCGACGTCGCCCACGCTCAGGTGCACGTGGCCGACGGAGGCGCCGCCGAGGCGCGGCTGCGCGATCGACTCCTCGGTGAGGTGCTCCTGCAGGAACGCGTTCGGGTCGAGGAAGAGCGTGCTCATCTCGATCCGCCCGTGCGTCCACGACCACTGCGTGCGGTCGCGGTCCCAGTAGAGCTCGACGCCGTTGTGCTCGGGGTCGTCGAAGTAGAAGGCCTTGCTGACCAGGTGGTCGGAGCTGCCGGTGAAGGAGCCGGGGTGCCGGGTCGCGACGCTGTACACGGCCGCGGCGAGCGCCGCCTCCGATTCGAAGAGGATCGCCGTGTGGAAGAGGCCGGCGCTGCGCGGCGAGGCGTGCACCAGCTCGGGCGCGTGCTGGAGGATCACGGCCGGCACTCCGCCGCGGCCGAGCACCGCGACCGGTCCGTCGTGCGAGAGCAGCTCGAGCGTCACGGCGTCGCGGTAGTAGGCGATCATCCCGTCGAGGTCGGCGACGCGGAGGGTCACCGCGCCCATCGCGGTGTCGGGAGCGAGCAGGTCGGGGGAGGAGGTGGTCACGGCGGAGACGCTACCCGCTTTTGGTTGAAGCTACAACCATTCAGAGGGGCGAGCGCTCATAGGAACCGCATAAGCATCGTCCAGGCGGCGCGGGGAGGCCGGGCGTGGAATGGGAACCGGTCGCCGTCAGGGGCGGCCCCGGCACGAGGACGACACCATGAACGAGCGACACGAATCCGACGAGCGAGAGCTCACCGACCAGCCCGCCATCACCGAGGCGACGGGCGCCGACGAGGTGCGCGCGCTGCGCGCGGACGACCGTCGTCGTCGTCGTCGGGCGCTGATCGCCGGCGGCCTCGGCCTCGCCGTGCTGATCGGAGTGACAGCAGGCGGAGTCGCCACCGCCGGCCGCACCGAGGCGGCCTCCTCCGCCTCGGCCGGCGCCGCCACGATCGTCTACCCCGGCGGCTCGCGGGGATCCTTCGGCGGCGGGTACGTGATCGTCCCCTCCTGGGGCGGATCGACGCAGGGCGGATCGACGCAGGGTGGCTCCTCCGCGTACGGGTCGATGCAGGGCGGCTCCTCCGCCTCCGAGCCGGCCACCGGCGCGACCGACGCCGTGGCCGCGAGCACCGCGCAGACCGCCGGCGTGGTCACGATCACCTCCGAGCTCACCTACCAGGGCGCCCGCTCGGCCGGCACCGGCATGATCCTCACCTCCGACGGCATGATCCTCACCAACAACCACGTCGTCGAGGGCGCCACCGCGATCTCGGTCACGGTGGAGTCGACGGGCCGCAGCTACACCGCCCGCGTCGTCGGCACCGACGCGACGAACGACGTCGCCGTCCTGCAGCTGGAGGACGCCTCCGGCCTCACCCCCGCCTCGCTCGACACGGACGGGGTCGCTGTGGGCGACACCGTGACCGCCGTCGGCAACGCGGGAGGGACGGGCGACCTGGTCGCCGCCACCGGCACGGTCACGGGTCTCGATCAGCAGATCACCACCCGCTCCGAGTCGGGGATCTCCGCCGAGACGCTGACCGGGCTGATCCAGACCGACGCCGACATCGTCTCCGGCGACTCCGGCGGCCCGCTCGTCGACTCCGCCGGCCGCGTCGTGGGGATGGACACCGCCGCCTCCAGCGGGACGGCCGACATCACCGGCTTCGCGATCCCGATCTCGAAGGCCCTGGACATCGTCGCCACCATCGAGGCGGGCGCCGACACGGCCACCGTCGAGATCGGCTACCCGGCCTTCCTCGGCGTCTCCCTCTCCTCCGGCACCGCGTCGCCGACCTCGCGCGCGCTCGCGACCACCGCGTCCGGCGCCGTGATCGGCGGAGTCGTCGAGGGCGGGCCGGCCGCGCAGGCGGGCCTCGAGGCGGGGGACGTCGTCACCGCGGTCGACGGGGTCGCCGTCGCCTCGGCCGATCAGCTGTCCGCCTCGCTCGCGCAGCGCGAGCCCGGGGAGTCGGTGACGATCTCGTGGACCGACTCCGCGGGCGCCGCCCGCTCCGCCCAGGTCGTGCTGGTCGAGGGTCCGGTCGCCTGATCGGAGCCTCCGCGTGGCCGCCGGAGCGTTCCCGGCCGTTCACCCGGGCGAGCGCGCCACGCCGCCCGTTGTTTTGATCCGCTCAAGACAACTCGGGTAGTGTCCTCGGCATGACGACAGTGGACGAGCGGCTCCGAGCCTCCGGGCTCAAGGTCACCGCCACCCGGCGCGCGGTGCTCCTCGCTCTCGAGGAGCACCCGCACTCCGGGGTCGACGCGGTCCTGGCCCGAGTGCGCGAGGGCCTCCCCGAGGCTTCGGCCCAGGCCGTCTACGGAGTGCTCTCGGCGTTCACCGACGCCGGGATCGTCCGCCGCATCGAGCCGGAGGGCCACCCCCGCCGGTTCGAGCTGCGGGTCGGCGACAACCACCACCACGTGGTGTGCCGGCGCTGCGGGGCCGTGGCCGACGTCGACTGCGTCGTCGGGGAGGCGCCGTGCCTGCATCCGCAGACCGCGAGCGGCTTCGCCGTGGACACCGCCGACGTCACGTTCTGGGGCACCTGCCCCGACTGCCTGGCCCTGGCCCACTGACCGACATCCGCTACACCGCAGCGGCGGGCTCCGTGCCCCTCGCCGACAGGAGGAACATGACCGAGGAACGATTCACCACCACGAACTCCGGAGCACCGGTCGCGAGCGACGACCACTCGCTGAGCGTCGGAGCCGACGGACCCCTCGCGCTCCACGACCACTACCTCGTCGAGAAGCTGGCCCAGTTCAACCGCGAGCGCATCCCGGAGCGGGTCGTCCACGCCAAGGGCGGCGGAGCCTTCGGACGCTTCACCACCACCGCCGACGTCAGCGCCTACACGCGTGCCGCGCTCTTCCAGCCCGGAGTCGAGACCGAGATGCTCGCGCGGTTCTCCACGGTCGCCGGCGAGCAGGGCTCGCCCGACACCTGGCGCGACCCCCGCGGCTTCGCGCTGAAGTTCTACACGAGCGAGGGCAACTACGACCTCGTCGGCAACAACACCCCCGTCTTCTTCATCCGCGACGGCATCAAGTTCCCCGACTTCATCCGCTCGCAGAAGCGCCTGCCCGGCAGCCACCTGCGCGACCACGACATGCAGTGGGACTTCTGGACCCTCTCGCCCGAGTCGGCCCACCAGGTCACGTGGCTCATGGGCGACCGCGGCCTCCCCTCCTCGTGGCGGCACATGGACGGCTTCGGCTCGCACACCTACCAGTGGATCAACGCCGCCGGCGAGCGCTTCTGGGTCAAGTACCACTTCAAGACCGATCAGGGCGTCGAGATCCTGAGCCAGGAGCAGGCCGACCAGATCGCCGGTGAGGACGCGGACTTCCACATCCGCGACCTGTCCTCCGCCATCGACCGCGGCGACTTCCCCTCGTGGACGCTGTCCGTGCAGGTCATGCCGTACGAGGACGCGAAGAGCTACCGGTTCAACCCGTTCGACCTCACCAAGGTCTGGCCCCACTCGGACTACCCGCTGATCCAGGTCGGCACCATGACGCTCGACAGGAACCCCGAGAACTACTTCGCGCAGATCGAGCAGGCGGCGTTCGCCCCCTCGAACTTCGTGCCCGGGATCGCGGCCAGCCCCGACAAGATGCTCCTCGCGCGCATCTTCAGCTACGCCGACGCGCACCGCTACCGCGTGGGGACCAACCACGCGCAGCTGCCGGTGAACGCGCCGAAGTCGCCCGTGCACTCGTACTCGAAGGACGGCCCCATGCGGTTCGACTTCCAGAAGTCCGAGGTGCCCGTCTACGCGCCGAACACGATGGGCGGCGCCCACGCCGATCCCGCCCGGGCGGCGGAGTCGGCCGGCTGGGAGACCGACGGCGAGCTGACGCGCGCCGCGGCGACCCTCCACCCGGAGGACGACGACTTCGGTCAGGCGGGGACGCTCTACCGCGAGGTCCTCGACGACGACGCGCGCGCCCGCCTGGTCGCGAACATCGCCGGCCACGTGTCGAAGGTCACCCGTCCGGAGCTGCGGCAGCGCGTGCTCCAGTACTGGGCGAACGTCGACTCGTCGCTCTCGCAGCGCGTCGCCGAGGCGCTCGAGCCCTCGGCTCCCGATGCGGACGTCTCCCCCGAGGCGGTCGGCATCGGGGCGTAGTCCCGGCATCCCCTCGAGGAGCGCGCGGTACCGGAGCGATCCGGGTCGCGCGCTCCTCGTCGTTACCGGGGAGGGTCCTTCCACTCGGTGGAGTCGGATCCCGCGCGCGCGGGTGCCCGCCTCGGTCCGATGCAGCCGGCTCGGACCCCGGATCCGCCCGCGGAACCGGGCGCCGACGGGGAGGACCCCTGATCCCGACACGCCCGGGATGTGCGATTTCGGCCCGTCGTTTGACAGCACCGCGATCGCTGCGTAACTTATTCCGAGTCGCCACAAAGGCCGCAGGGAAACGGAAAGAGCAGCAGCTCCTACGTCCCGGCCTCAATCGGGACCATCCACTCGGCAAGACAGCTTTTCGGAGCAGGTCTGCCGCACGGATGTAAAGCCTTCGCAGGATTCCTCGGATCCAGCAACTTCGCCGCCCGGCGCAGGACTCAGGTCCTGAACCGAGCAACGTCGGAGCGCCTATGAGCGTGACGGCATCGCGAAGAAGCCGGATTTGACACGGCCTGCGGATGTGCTAAGTTATACAAGTTGCCACGGCGACAGGGAGAAAGAAACTTCTCCTAGTCTACCGAGAAGACGCGTATGACGCAAGCAACATTATCTTCGATCACTTTCGTTGTGAAGCACCGTTCTGGTGTGGAGGCGGGATGTGTCCGATTCTTGAGAACTCAACAGCGTGCACTATGTTCAATGCCAATTT
>NZ_PSVA01000009.1:0-127419 GCF_002932155.1 Rathayibacter sp. AY1F9
CAGCACGCCGACCCGCTCCCCCGGCTCGAGGCGGTGCCCCGATGCGTGCTGGACGGTGACCTCCTCGCCCGTCGACAGCCGGACTGTCGAGCGCCGCACCGGCCCCAGGAAGCTCGAGGCGAGGACGACTCCGGGCAGGGAGTCGGGAGCGCCGTCGGCCACGACGGCGAGGTCCTCGGGGCGGAGGAACACCGACACGGGCCCGTCGGCCGCCGCCGCGTCGACGAGCGGCAGGCGCACGCCGAGCGCGAGGACCGATCCCGACGAGACCGTCCCCGCGACCACCGTCGAGAGGCCGACGAAGCGGGCCGTAAAGCCGGTCGCCGGGCGCGCGTAGAGGTCCTCCGGTGCACCCAGCTGCTCGATCCGCCCGGCGTTCATCACCGCGACGCGGTCGGCGACGGCGAGCGCCTCCTCCTGGTCGTGCGTGACGAAGAACGTGGTGATGCCGATCTCGGACTGCAGGCGCTTGATCTCGTCGCGCAGCTGGACGCGGACCTTCGCGTCCAGTGCCGACAGAGGCTCGTCCAGCAGCAGCACCCGCGGCCGCGTGACGAGGGCGCGCGCGAGCGCCACCCGCTGCTGCTGGCCGCCGGAGAGCTCGTGCGCGTAGCGGTCGCCGAGGGCGCCGAGGCCCACGACCTCCAGCGCCTCCCCCGCGGCCGCCCGGCGCTCGCGCGCCCCGACTCCCCGGGTGCGCAGCCCGAACTCGACGTTCTCGCGCGCCCGCAGGTGCGGGAAGAGCGAGTACGACTGGAAGACCATGCCCATGTCGCGCTTCGCGACGGGGACGTGGGCGACGTCCTCCTCGTCGACGAGGATCCGCCCCGCGTCGATCCGCTCGAGACCACTGAGGGCTCGCAGGGCTGTGGTCTTGCCGCAGCCGGAGGGGCCGAGCAGCGCGATGAACTCGCCCGGGGCCACGTCGAACGAGACGCCGTCGAGCGCTCGCGCGGAGCCGTAGTGCCGCTCCACGTCGACGAAGCGCACGCGGGCGCCGGGGAGGGTGGGAGCGGTCACGAGGAGCCTTTCGAGGAGCGCGCCCGACCCGTCGGCAGGCCGATCCGCGCGAGGCGGCCGATCCCGAGCAGGAGGGCGAAGGCGAAGAGGAGGGAGAGCAGCGAGAAGATCACGGCGACGTAGGCGTCGGACTTCGACACCTGCACCAGGCCGGTCTGGAGGGTGGTGCGGCTGAGGAGCGAGGCGATTGTGTACTCGCCGAGGACGACTGCGACGGTGATCAGCGCGGCCGCGACCAGGCCCCGGCGCAGGTTCGGCAGGAGGACCCTCCCGAGCACCGCGAGCGGGCCCGCGCCGAGCGAGCGGGCCGCCTCCGAGAGCGTCACGGCGTCGAGACCGGCGAGGTCCGCCGCCACGCCGCGGTAGGCGTAGGGCAGTACCAGCACCCCGTAGGCGAGAGCGAGCGTCCACGGCGCGGAGCCGGCGAGCTCGGTGACCACGGAGTAGACCGGCGCGAGGCCGACGACGAGGACGATGGCGGGCACGGTCAGCGGGAGCAGGCAGACCAGCTCCAGAGCCCGGCGCAGGCGCGGGAGCCGGATCTCGACGAGCAGCATCGTCGGCACCAGCAGGACCAGGACGATGAGGGCGGTGACGACGGCGAGGACCAGCGAGTTGCCGATCCCCTGGAACAGCGAGCGGTAGGCGCGCTCGTTCTCCGGGTCGAGGATCGCCGTCCAGTGCGAGAGGTCGTGGCCGCCGGCGCCGCGGAGCGTGAACTCCGCCATCGCGACGATCGGGACGGCGAACACCAGCCCGGTGATCACGAGCACCGCCCCGGACAGGAGCCGCGCGGGCCTCATCGCTGCCACCGCCGGGCCCGGCGCTGCAGCAGCGCGTACCCGGACATCAGGACCACCATCACCGCGAGCATCCCGAGCGCGAGGGCGCCCGCGAGGTTCTCACGGCCCAGCACCGTCTCGCTGACCAGCGCGGCGCGGATCTGCAGGGGGACGATCTGCGCGCCCTGGCTGATCAGCGCCGCCGCGGTGGCGAAGGAGGAGAACGCGTTCGCGAACAGCAGCAGCACGCAGCCGAGGAACGACGGCGCCAGCACCGGGAGGGCCACGTGCAGCCAGTAGCCGAGCCGGCCCCCGCCGAGCACCGCGTTCGCCTCGGCCCACTCCGGGCGCAGGCCCTCGAGCGCGGGCAGGAACGTGAGCACCATCAGGGGCACCTGAAAGTAGAGGTAGGGCAGGACGAGCCCGGGCAGCTGGTAGAGCCACACGCCGTCGGCGTAGAGGTCGACGCCCGCTCCCGCGAGGAGGGTGGTCACCAGCCCCTGCACGCCGATCGTCGCGATGAAGGCGAACGCGAGCATCACACCGCCGAACTGCGCGAGGACGCTCGCCGCCGCATCGACGACGGTTCGGAGCGCCCCGCGCGGATCGGAGCCGAGCAGGGCCAGGCACACGACCGCGCCCAGCACCGCGCCGACGACGGCGGTCACGGCCGAGAGCCCGAGCGACGCGCCGAAGGCGGACAGCACGACGGGATCCCCGAGCGCGAGCACGTTAGCCGTGGTGAAGCGGCCGCCTCCGTCCGTGAATCCGGTCGCCACCGCGAGGACCGTGGGGACGGCCAGGAACAGCAGGACGTAGAGCGCGAAGGGGGCGACGCCCAGCACGGCCGGGGTGCCGCGCCGTCCCCGGAGCGCGGACGCCCCGGAGACGGCCTCGGCGGGAGCGGTGGTCACTGGATCGCCGCGGCCCACTTCTCGGCGAGGAGCGACGAGGCCGCCTCGGTCTGCTCCTCCGTGAACTGGACGAGGTCGGAGGGAGCGGCGCCGACGGCGTCGAGCGCGTCCTGGTCGACCGTGCCGGCCTCGGTCATCGCGGCCAGGCGCACCGGGTAGGCGCCGGCGGCGAGGTAGAGGTTCTGCGCGGCGTCGGAGTAGAGGTACTCCTGCCAGAGCCGCGCGGCCGCGGGGTGCGGAGCGTCGGCGTTGACCGCCTGGTTGTAGTAGCTGCCGACGGCGGAGCCCGGGAGGACGGTCGTCGTCCACTCGCGGGTGCCCTCGTTCGCCTTCCCGGCGGCGAGGTTGTTGTAGCTCCAGTCGAAGACGACAGGGGTCTCGCCCGAGGCGATGGTGGCGTCGGTCGGGTCCAGCGGCAGGAAGTTGCCGGCGTCGTTCAGCTTCTCGAAGAAGTCGATCCCCGCCTGGACGTCGTCGGCGGAGCCGCCGGACTGGAGAGCCGCGAGCTGCACTGCGGCCGCGGCGGCTCCCGCCTGGGTCGGGTCGCCGTTGATCGCGACCGAGCCGCGGTAGTCGGCGCCGAGGAGGTCCTCGAGCGACGTGGGCGCAGGCACCGCGGCCGCGTCGAACCCGATCGACATCAGGCCGGTGTAGTCGTTCACCCAGAGGCCCGACTCCTCCTTGTTCCCCTCGGGGATGTCGTCCCAGGACTCGACCTTGTACGGCGCGAACATGTCCGTGTTCGCCAGAGCGACGGCCGGCCCGAGGTCGAACACGTCGGGAGCGGTGTCCTGCCCGGCGAGGTTCTCCGCCGTGCTGATCTCCTCCGCGGAGGAGACGTCGGGGTCGGCGGAGTTCACGGTGATGCCGTACTCGTCCTCGAAGCCGCTGATCAGCTCGCCGTAGTTCGCCCAGGTGTCGGGCAGGGCGATGACGTTGAGCTCGCCCTCGGCCTTCGCGGCCTCGACCAGGGCGTCCAGCCCGCCGAGGTCCGCGGCGGACGTGGCGGACGCCGCGTCCGCGCCGCCGCCGTCGGACGAGGCGGTGGCGCCGCCGGAGCAGGCCGAGAGCGTGAAGACGAGGGCGGTGCCGGCGGCGGCGACCGCGGCGGTGCGCGACAGGCGCTGAATGGTCAAGGGTCCTCCAGGAGTCGGGTGGGCCGCCCCGGTGGGACGGCCTCGGGCACGGTAGGAGCGCCGCGAGTCGGCGAGGGAGCGCGGCGGTGAATGCCGGGCGAACGCCGGGGGCGAATCGGGGACGGCGATGTCGGGGGCGTTCGCTAGCGTGGGCGGACCATGACCGAGCAGTTCTCCCCCGCGCTGGCGCGCCGCATCGCCCTGGCGGCGCAGGGGTTCGGCCCCCGTCCGTCCCGGGTCGACGCGCGCCGGGTGCGCGCCGCCGTGGACCGGATCCGCCCGCTCCAGCTCGACTCGGTGAACGTCTTCGAGCGGAGCCACTACCTGCCGCTGCTCGCGCGGCTCGGCCCCTACGAGCGCTCCCTCCTCGACGCCGCGCCCTTCTCCCCCGACGGCCCCTACGTCGAGTACTGGGCACACGAGGCCGCCCTCGTCCGCCGCGAGGATCTCCCGCTCTACCGCTGGCGGATGGAGCACTACCGCCGGGTCCGCCTGCCCGAGCACGAGGGCTGGGCCCACGAAAACCGCGCCACCCTCGACTGGCTCCGCGCCGCGCTCGCCGACGGTCCCCTCCGCGCCTCCGAGATCGAGCACGAGGCCAACGTCCGCACGGGCCCCTGGTGGGGCTGGTCCGACATCAAGCGCGGCCTCGAGGTCCTGTTCCGCTGGGGCGAGGTGGTGACGGCGGGGCGCACGCGCTTCGAGCGCTCCTACGGTCTCGCCGAGCGGCTCCTCCCGAGCGCGGTGCTCGATGCCGACGTGCCCCTCCCCGACGCCGTCCGCGAGCTCGTGCGCCGGGCGGCCCGGGCCCACGGGATCGGCACCCTCGGCGACCTGGCCGACTACCACCGGCTGCTCCAGTCCCCCACGCGCGTCGCGATCGACGAGCTGGTCGAGGCGGGCGAGCTCGAGCGCGTCGAGGTGCGCGGCTGGGAGCGGGGCGGGCGATCCGTGCCGCTCTGGCGGCACGTCGACGCCCGACGCCCCCGCACGCTCCGGGCGGACGCGCTCCTCTCGCCGTTCGACCCCGTGGTCTGGCACCGGCCGAGGGCCGAGCTGTTCTTCGGCTTCCGCTACCGGATCGAGATCTACACCCCGGCCGAGCAGCGGGTCCACGGCTACTACGTCCTCCCCGTGCTCCTCGACGACGTGATCGCTGCCCGGGTCGACCTCAAGAGCGAGCGCAAGCGCCGGGTCCTCCTCGTGCAGGCCGCCTGGCTCGAGCCGGGGGCCCCGGCCGACACGCCGGAGCGGCTCGCCGCACTGCTGGTCGAGGCGGCGGCCTGGCAGGGCCTCGACGCCGTCGAGGTCGTCGGTCGCGGCGACCTCGCGGCCGCCCTCGCCGCAGCACTGAGGAGGATCGCGTGAGCGCGCCCGGCGGCGTCCTGGCGCTGGCGCTCTCGGAGCGCTGCGTCGCCCGTCTGCTCGAGCGCGGGAGCGTCGTCGGGGTCGGCACGGGCGAGCTCGCCCACGCGGCCGGCGTCTCCCTCCGGACCTTCCACCGGTACCTCGGCGGGAAGGAGGACTGCGTGCGCCCGGTGCTCGCCGCCGCGATCGCCGCGATGGGACGCGCCCTCCTCGAGCGCCCGGCCGCCGAGCCGCTGAACGCGGCGCTCGGACACGCCTTCGCCGCGGCGGCCTCCGGTCCCCAGCTCGACCGCACCCTCCGGCTGATCCCCCTGCTCACCGAGACCTCGGCGATGCGCGCCGTCTGGGCGCAGTCGCTGCACGACGGCGAGGAGGCGCTGACGCCGTTCCTCGCGGAGCGGATGGGGCTCGGCCGCACATCCCCGCACCGGGCGGCCGTCCTGGCCACCGTCGTCCTCGCCCTGGTCCGGCGGGCGCTGGTCGACGCGGCCGCGAGCGGCATCGACCCGGCGCCGGTCTTCGCCGAGTACCTGACGACCGTCGACGGCGGTCCGCTCGCGGCTCCGACCGGATGACGTTCCGTCCGGCGTGGTAACGCGTGCCCCGCTGCCCGGGGTGAGATCCGGGCGGGCGGCGATCGGCGACGGGGCGGCCGCCGGATCGTCCTGCTAGAAGCGCGAGCCCATCTCGGAGAGGCGGGCGACGCGATCCGCGATCGGCGGGTGGGTCGCGAAGAGGCGCGCGACCACTCCCGGCTTCGACGGGTCGGCGATCCAGAGGTGCGCCATCGAGCTGTTCTGCCGCTGCATCGGCCGGCCCGCGGACTCGAGCTTCAGCAGGGCGCGGGCGAGGGCGTCGGGGTGGCGGGTCGTCAGCGCACCGGTGGCGTCGGCGAGGTACTCGCGCTGGCGGGAGATCGAGAGCTGCACGACCGAGGCGACGATCGGCGCGAGGACCATCGACACCAGCCCGACGACCAGGAGCGCCGGGTTGCCCCCGCCGTTGCCGTTGCCGCCCCGCCCGAAGAAGGCCAGGCGGAGGAAGGCGTCCGAGAGGAAGCCCACCGCGACGACGAGACCGAAGACGATCATCGAGACGCGGATGTCGTAGTTGCGGACGTGGCCCAGCTCGTGGGCCATCACGCCCTCCAGCTCGGCGTCGTCCATGATCGCGAGCAGGCCCGTCGTCGCAGCCACGACGGCGTGCTCGGGATCACGGCCGGTCGCGAACGCGTTCGGCGCCGGGTCGTCGATCAGGTACACCTTCGGCATCGGCGTGCCCGTCGCGATCGAGAGGTTCTCGACGATGCGGAACAGCCTCGGCTCGTCCGCCTTCTCCACCGCCACGCCGCCGCTGAGCGCGACCGCCTGGCGAGCGGCGAAGAAGTACTGGAAGAACGCGTACCCGGCGGCGATCACGAGCACCACCACGACGATCGTCGTGCTGCGGTAGACCGCTGCAGCCAGGGCGCCCAGGCCGCCGATGATCGCCAGGAACAGGACGAGGATCAGGACCGTGTTGCGCTTGTTGCGGGCGATCGCGCTGTACACGGCGGCTGCCTAGAACTGGACGCGCGGGGGCTCCGAGATCGCGGCGAGATCGCCGACCTCGAAGAACTCGCGCTCCGAGAAGCCGAGCCGACGCGAGAAGAGCGTGTTCGGGAAGACCTTCACCTTGGTGTTCATCTCGCGCACGCCGCCGTTGTAGAAGCGCCGGGCCGACTGGATCTTGTCCTCGGTGTCGACCAGCTCGCCCTGCAGCTGGAGGAAGTTCTGGCTCGCCTGCAGCTGGGGGTACGCCTCCGCGACCGCGAAGATCGACTTCAGCGCGCTCTGCATGTGGTCCTCGGCGACCGACGCCTCCGCCGGGCCCTGGGCCTGCAGCGTCTCGGCGCGAGCCTGCGTCACCGACTCGAAGACCTGGCGCTCGTGCGAGGCGTAGCCCTTCACGGAGTCGATCACGTTGGGGATCAGATCCGCGCGGCGCTTCAGCTGGACGGTGATGTCGCTCCACGCCTCGTCCACGCGGACGTTGAGGGTGACCAGCGAGTTGTACGTCGCCCAGAGGTAGACCCCGAGGATGACGACGAGCGCGACGACGACGATGAGCGGGACGAGCCATTCCATGCCGTCCAGTGTAGGGACGGCGCGCTCCCCGGCACCTGTCGATGAGGCGCATTCGCAGGGGCGGGTCGGCCCTACTTGAGGGTCTTCTGCAGCAGGACGGTGCTGAGCCAGCGCTCGAACTTGAAGCCGACGCGGCCCATCCGGCCGACCTCGACGAATCCGAACTGCGCGTGCATCGCCAGCGACGCCTCCGCGCCCTTGTCGGCGATGACGGCCATGATCTGACGGATCCCCACGGCCTTCGCGCGCTCGAGGAGCTCGGCCATCAGCGCCCGGCCGAGGCCCTTCCCGGTAGAGGCCGCCCGCAGGTAGATCGAGTTCTCCACGGTGAAGCGGTACGCCCGCTTGGAGGACCACGGCGACACCATCGCGTAGCCGAGGATCTGGCCCGACGGCGAGACGGCCACGATGAAGGGCAGCCCGAGCTTCTGGTTGCGGGTGAACTTCGTCCTCCACTCCTTCAGCGTCGAGTCGTCCTCGTCGAAGGTCACCACCGTGTTGCGCACGTAGTGGTTGTAGATCTCGCGGATGTCCGGGAGGTCGGCGTCGCGGGCGTCGCGGATCTCGAACGAGAAGCCGGGCTCGGGAGGCGGCGCCTTCCGCAGGTGCGGCGGCAGGACGCGCCGGCTCTCGTACTCTTCCTCAAGCATCCGGCTCCCCTTCGGCTCCGCCCATCGATCCGGGCCAGCGTAGCCGCCCCGCGGGCGAGCGCCCGGTCACGCGAGAGCACTCCAGTCGACCGGCTCCGCGCCGCGCTCCTCCAGGAGGGCGTTGGCGCGGCTGAACGGCCGGGAGCCGAAGAAGCCGCGCGAGGCCGACAGCGGGCTGGGGTGCGCGCTCTCGATCACTCCGGCCTCCCCCAGCATCGGGCGGAGCGACGCGGCGTCGCGGCCCCAGAGGATCGCGACGAGAGGCGCGTCCCGGGCGGCCAGCGTGCGGATCGCGTGCTCGGTGACCACCTCCCAGCCCTTCCCGCGGTGCGAGGCGGGAGCGCCGGGGGCGACGGTGAGGACCCGGTTGAGCAGCATCACGCCGCTCGAGGTCCAGCCGCTGAGGTCGCCGTGCTCGGGCGGCTCGACGCCGAGGTCGTCCCGGAGCTCGCGGTGGATGTTCTGCAGGCTCCTCGGCAGCGGGCGCACGTGGCGCTCGACCGCGAAGGACAGCCCGATCGGGTGCCCGGGCGTCGGGTACGGGTCCTGTCCGACGATGAGGACGCGCACGTCCGCGAGCGGTGCGGCGAAGGCGCGGAGCACGTCGCGGCCCGCGGGGAGGTAGGGCCGGCCGGCCGCGACCTCGCCGCGGAGGAAGTCGCCCATCGCGGCGATGTCCCCGGCGACGGGGGTGAGCGCCTCCGCCCAGCCCCTGTCGATCAGTCCCGAGGCCGCGAGCTCAGCGAGGTCCACCGGGTCAGCCCGCCGCGAGCGTCGCGACGACGACTCCGGCGTCGCTGCCGCTGACGCGCCACACCGAGCCGGCGCCGCCGACGCGGAGCGCGCCGGTGCCGACGATCAGCACGGTGGACTCGTCGAGCGCGACGCCGCCGTCGACCAGGCCCGCCTCGACGGCCGCGACCAGGCGGCCGAGGGTCCCCCACTGCGCCGCGTGCACGTCGACCGTCACGTCGATGAGGCCGATGCCCTCGAGCACCGTGACCTCGTCGAGCTCCTCCGCCGCGCCCTCCGGGACGACGGCGACGCCGCCGATCCGGTGGCCGCCGACGAGGGCGCGGTCGGCCGCGACGGCGGCTCCCGCCGAGTAGCCGGCGTACGGCACTCCGGAGGAGACGAGATCGCGCAGCCGCGGGAAGCAGGCCTCGAGCGCGTCGCGGTAGGCCGGGGTCAGCCCTCCGCCGACGAAGATCCCGTCGACGTCGTCGAAGACCGCGGGATCGATCCGGCCGCCCTCCGGCTTCATCACGGCGAACGCGTCGAGCGGGCCGACCGTCGCGAGCAGTGCCGCGTAGCCGGCATAGGCCTCCGGGCCGAGCCCGTCGTGGACGACGACGATCGCGATGCGCGGGCCCTCGATCCGGCCGGCGTCGACCGCGTGGGCGCGCGCCTCCGCGAGGAACGCCCCGTACAGCTGCTGGTCGTGCTCGACGCCGCCTCCGCCGCCGATGAGGTGGACGCTCACTCGTCGTCCTCGGCGAGGGCTCCGTCCACCGGGGGCAGAGCCGACCAGGGGAAGACGATCCAGCGCGGGGTGCGGCGCCAGAAGAAATCGGGCTCGAGCACCGTGCGCGGCTTCGTGTAGAGGGTCACGGTGCGCACCTCGGCACCCATCGCGCGGATGAGCTTCACCGAGAGGGCGAGGGTGTGGCCGGAGTCGGAGACGTCGTCGACCAGGAGGATGCGCTTGCCGCGCACGGACGCCTCGTCGAGCAGCGGCGGCAGCACCACGGGCTCCGCCAGTCGCGCCTCGACGCCGGTGTAGAACTCGACGTTCAGCGCGCCGCAGCTCTTGATGCCGAGCGCGTAGGCCACGGCGCCCGCGAGGAGCAGACCGCCGCGCGCGATGGCGACGACCAGCTCCGGCCGGTAGCCCGACGCGACCACGTCGTCGGCCAGGTGCCGAGCGGCGTCGCCGAACTCGAGCCAGCCGAGCACCTCCTTCTCCGTGGCGGCGAGGAGGGCGGCGGAGTCGTCGGCGTCGGAAACCATGAGGGACAGGCTAGGCCGTCGCGGGCCTCCGCGTCACATCGGTCAGGCGCGCGGGGCCAGGGGTCCCTTCGCGACCTTGTGCGGGGCCGCCTGCGCGACCGGCTTGATGGTCACCAGGTCGAGGTTGACGTGGGCGGGGAGCTCTACCGAGGAGACGATCGCAGCGGCGACGTCCTCCGCGACCAGCGGGTCGGGGACCTCGGCGTAGACCGCGTCAGCGCGCTCCCGGTCGCCGCCGAAGCGGACCAGCGAGAACTCGTCCGTGTGCACCATCCCCGGCGCGATCTCGATCACGCGGATCGGCTCGCCGGCCAGCTCGAGCCGCAGCACGGCGACCAGCGCGTGCGCGGCGTGCTTGGCGGCGTTGTACCCGCCCCCGCCCTCGTAGGCGACGTGGCCGGCGATCGAGGTGACCGTCACGATGTCCGCGGAGGTGCCGCTCCCCCGGATCCCGGCGCGCAGCAGCGGGAGCAGCGCGCTGGTCACGAGCTTCACCGAGAGCACGTTGATCTCGAACATGCGGCGCCAGTCCTCGGGGTCGGACTTCTCGACCGAGTCGAGTCCGAGCGCGCCGCCCGCGTTGTTCACGAGGGCGTGCACGGGCCCGGAGGAGGAGAGGTGGTCGCGCAGAGCGTCGACTTGGGCGGCGTCGGTGAGGTCGGCGGCGAAGTACCCGGCGCCGGTCTCGGCGGCGAGCGCCTCCAGCCGGTCGCGCCGGCGCGCGACGGCGACGACCTCCCAGCCGTGGTCGCGGAACAGGCGGACCGTGGCCGCCCCGATCCCTGAACTCGCTCCTGTCACGACAACGCGTCGATCCACGCCCGTCCCCTTCCGTCAAGCCTCGGACACCCTCGACTCCGTCGTCGCAGGCCAACGCTAGTCTGGCCGCGTGCCGCCCGCCGACCCGGTTCCCGCGACCGCCGGGACAGCCGTCACCCCGAAGCGCCGCGTTCCCCTCTGGGACAACGCGCGCTTCGTCTGCGTGACCCTCGTCGTGATCGGGCACGGCGTCCAGAGGCTGACGGCCAACTCCGACACCTCGCTCATCGTCTACCTGACGATCTACGCCTTCCACATGCCGGCGTTCGCGATCATCTCGGGCTACTTCTCCAAGAGCGGCGCACCGAGCGGGCGCGCGATGCGGCGGGTGCTGACCGACATCCTCCTGCCCTACCTGATCATGGAGACGATCTGGACCCTGGTGCAGTTCCTGGTCGAGGGGAAGCAGGAGTTCAACCCGACGAAGCCGAGCTGGACGCTGTGGTTCCTGCTCGCGCTGGGCATCTTCCGCCTCGTCCTCCCCTACCTGGCGCTGCTGCGCTGGCCGCTGCTGATCAGCGTGGTGCTCGCGGTCGGGGTCAGCTACTACGACAACATCGACTCGACCTTCTCGCTCGCACGCGCGATCGGGATCCTGCCGTTCTTCGTGTTCGGCTGGCGCCTGCGCGGCTTCGCCCCCGGCGGCCGCTCCGCCGTCGACCGCTGGCTCGATCAGCCGCCGTCGCGGGTGCTCCTCGCCCGGATCCTCGCCGTCGTCCTCTTCGCGGTCACGGCGGTCGTCATGACCGTCAACATCGAGGCGTTCCGCGCGGCGGACCTCCGCTACTGGTTCTTCTACGACCGCCCCTACGACGCCCTCGGCGAGACCCAGTGGTGGGCCGGGCTGGTGCGGCTGGCCCTGATGGCCGGAGCGGTCGTGCTCTCGCTCGCGCTCTTCGCGCTGGTTCCGCGCCGCCGCACCCCGCTCACCGCCTGGGGGCAGTCGACGATGTACGTCTACCTCCTCCACAGCTTCGTCCTCTATCCGCTGCGGGAGTCCGGGATCCTCTCGCAGACGGAGAGCACGCTCGCCCTCGTGCTGATGATCGTGTTCTGCGTCGCGGTCTCGGTCGCGCTCTCGCTGGGCTGGACCCGCACCGTCTTCCACCGGCTGGTCGAGCCCCGCGCGGCCTGGCTCTTCGCCCCGGTGGCCGACGAGAGGCCTCCGCGCCCGGACCGCGCAGACCCTACGGGCGCCAAGCGCGACCGGCAGCCCGAGCGGCGCTGACGGCCGTTACCCCGTGTGTCGGCGGTCCTGGCCGCCCGGCGGGCCCCCGCGTACGCTCGTCGCGACGGAGAACGGCCCCGTCACCGACCCCGACGATCCGATGGGAAGCACCATGACCGACTCCGAGAAGTGGCAGTTCGAGACCAAGCAGATCCACTCGGGCGCCGCGCCGGACCCGGTGACCAAGGCCCGCGCGACGCCGATCTACCAGACCACCTCCTACGTCTTCGACAACGCGGAGCACGCCCAGAACCTGTTCGCGCTGGCCGAGTTCGGGAACATCTACACCCGCATCCAGAACCCGACCCAGGCGGTCGTGGAGGAGCGGCTCACCGCCCTCGAGGGCGGCTCCGGCGCCCTGCTGCTCGCCTCGGGCCAGGCCGCCGAGACCGCGGCCGTGCTGAACATCGCCCAGGCCGGCGACCACATCGTCTCGTCGTCCTCGATCTACGGCGGCACCTACAACCTCTTCAAGTACACCCTCGCCAAGCTCGGCATCGAGACGACCTTCGTCGAGAACCAGGACGACCGCGAGGAGTGGCGCCGCGCCGTCCGTCCGAACACGAAGCTGTTCTTCGCCGAGACCGTCGGCAACCCCAAGATCAACATCCTCGACATCCGCACCGTGGCCGATGTCGCGCACGACGCCGGCGTGCCCCTGATCGTCGACAACACCATCGCGACGCCCTACCTGATCCGCCCCTTCGAGCACGGCGCGGACATCATCGTGCACTCGGCGACGAAGTTCCTCGGCGGCCACGGCACGGTCATCGGCGGAGCGATCGTCGACGGCGGCCGCTTCTCGTGGACCGCGAACGCCGAGCGCTTCCCCGGCCTCACCACGCCGGACGAGTCGTACCACGGCGCCGTCTACACGGACGCGGTCGGCGACTCCCTCGCCTACATCATCAAGGCCCGCGTGCAGCTGCTGCGCGACCTCGGCGCCTCGATCGCCCCGGCGAGCGCCTGGCAGCTCATCCAGGGCATCGAGACCCTCTCGCTCCGGATCGAGCGCCACGTGCAGAACGCGCAGGAGATCGCGGAGTACCTCGAGAACCACTCCGACATCGCCTCGGTGAACTACTCGGGCCTGCCCACCTCGCCCTGGTACGCCGCGGCCAACCGCTACGCGCCGAAGGGCGTGGGCGCGGTGCTCTCGTTCGAGCTCAAGGGCGGAGTGGACGCCGGCCGGGCCTTCGTCGACTCGCTGGAGCTGTTCTCGCACCTGGCCAACATCGGCGACGTCCGCTCGCTCGTCATCCACCCCGCGTCGACCACGCACTCGCAGCTCTCGCCCGAGCAGCAGCTGACCGCCGGCGTCACTCCGGGCCTGGTGCGCCTGTCGGTGGGACTCGAGAACGTCGACGACCTCCGCGCCGACCTCGACCAGGCCCTCCGCGCCGCGCGCGCCGTCGTCGAGGCCTCCCGCGCGAACGCCTGAGGCCCCTCGGCGCCCTGACGGGGTCCCCGTCCTCGGGGATCGCGTCAGGGCGCTCCGCGCGCGGGCGGAGGAGCGCGGGAGCAGGGCGTAACAAACGGCTCCGCCCCGCGGCGCTCTGACACGATGGACAGCGCTATGGACTGGCAGCAGACACTCGAGGACACGGTCCCGTCGGCGTTCGTCACCGAGCGCCAGCTCCTCTCGGTCATCGGCAAGCCGCCCGCCACCGGAGCCTGGCGCGACGGCGACCACCCGGGCGGACGCCGCTTCGTCGACCTCGGCCCGTTCGACTTCGAGGCGGGCGGCCGCCTCCCCCACGCCCGCATCGCCTACGAGAGCTGGGGCGCGCTGAACGAGCGCCGCGACAACGCCGTCCTCGTCCTGCACGCGCTGACCGGCGACTCCCACCTGCTCGGCCGCGGCGATCCCGGCCACGCGACGGACGGCTGGTGGTCGGGACTCGTCGGCCCCGGCCTCGTGATCGACACCGACCGCTTCTTCGTGGTCGCCCCGAACATGCTCGGCGGCTGCCAGGGCTCCAGCGGTCCCGCGTCCCTCGCCCCCGACGGCCACGAGTGGGGCGCACGGTTCCCGTACACGAGCATCCGCGACCAGGTGCGGGCGCAGGTGCAGTTCAGCGACCTGCTCGGCGTCGAGCGCTGGCACACCGTCATCGGCGGCTCGATGGGCGGGATGCAGGCGCTGGAGTGGGGGATCGACCACGCGGAGCGGGTCGCGCGCCTCGCGGTCCTCGCAGCTCCCCCGCGGGCCACGGCCGACCAGATCGCCCTCAACTTCGTGCAGCTCGAGGCGATCCGCAACGACGCGGCCTTCGCGGGCGGCTCCTACTACGACGCCGGCGACGGCCAGGGCCCGTACCACGGCCTCGCGCTCGCCCGCCGGATGGCACTGCTCAACTACCGCAGCCCCTCCGAGCTCAACGCCCGCTTCGAGCGCAGCTGGCAGTCGGGGCTCAGCCCGCTCGGCGGCGGCGGCCGCTTCGCCGTGGAGTCGTACCTCGACTTCCACGGCAACAAGTTCACCCGCCGCTTCGACGCGAACAGCTACATCACGCTGGTCGAGGCGATGAACTCGCACGACGTCGGCCGCGGCCGGGGCGGCGAGGCGGCCGCCCTCTCCCGGATCACCAGCCCGACCCTCGTCCTCGGCATCGACAGCGACCGGCTCTTCCCGGTCGAGGGCCAGCGGATCATCGCGGCGCACGCTCCCGGCGCTCTCGACGGCGGAGAGGTCGCGGTGATCACCTCGACGTTCGGCCACGACGGGTTCCTCATCGAGGACGACGCGGTCGGCGCGCACCTCGCCCGGCTGCTGGCGCATCCCGTGACGGCCTGACCCGCCCGACTCCGGCGCGGTTCGACGCCCCGAACCGCGCCGACCGGCCCGGGCAGTGGCTATCGTGAGACGGGGGCCAGCCCCGCGCCACGACCGGAGGGGGCCAGAGCGTGCCGATGATCCGCAGCGCCCGCGAGCGCGATCGGCTGCTGCGCCACTCCGCCTGCGGGATCGGCCTGCTCACGGAGGCGGGGGCGCTCGGCATGGCCCTCATCCCCGGGACACTCCAGCCCGCCGCCGTGCCGTTCGCCGTCGCGCTGCTCTTGGGCATGATGGCCGCCCACGTCGAGCTCGCCCGGACGGGGCGCCGCAGCCGCGTGATCGCGGTCGCCGTCGGCGGCCTGCTGCTGGGCTGGGGCCTCGCCCTGGGGCTCGCTCCGGGCGCCGACTTCGCCGGGTTCGTCCTGGTCAACACCGCGAACGCCGTGACCGCGAGCATCGCCGTGGTCGTGACGACGTCCGCGCGCCGCCTGCTCCTGCTGCTGCCGGTGCTCCTCCCGAGCCTGATCCCGTCGGTGCTCGTCTCGAGCGGCACCATGATCCCCACCGTGGTCGTCCAGAGCCTGCTGCCCTGGGGCACGCTCTGCGGCTTCGCCCTCTGGATCGGCACAGCGGTCCCGCGGGTGGTGCGGCGGATCGACAGCATCGGCAACGCCCACCGCGTGGAGCGCCTCGCCAGCGAGACGGAGGCGCAGCGCCGGCAGGGCGCGCGGCTCTTGCACGACACGGTGCTGGCCACCCTCACGCTCCTCGCGCACTCGGGCCGCGGAGTGTCGGTCGACGCGCTCCGGCAGCAGGCGGCGCAGGACGCGCAGCTCCTGCGCCAGCTCCGGCTCGGCGGGACCCCCACCCCGAGCGCGTCCGGCTCCTACCAGCTGACCAGCGTCACCTCCGCCCCCGCGGCCAACACCCTCGAGACCGTCCGCAACCGCTTCGGCCGGATGGGGCTCGACGTGATCTGGCACGGCTCCGGCCAGGTGGCGCTCACCGGCGCGGCCCTCGACTCCTTCGTCCTCGCCCTGGCGGAGTGCCTCGAGAACGTGCGCCGCCACTCCGGCGTCGCCTCGGCCGACGTGACGATCGCCGAGGACGAGACGACCGTCCGCGCGATGGTCACGGACGCGGGCGCGGGCTTCGACATCGCGACCGTCCCCGACACGAAGCTCGGCTTCAAGGAGTCGGTGATCGCCCGGCTCGGCGACGTCGGCGGCCGCACCAGACTGTTCAGCGCCCCCGGATCGGGGACGACCGTGGTGCTGGAGGTCCCGAAGTGAGCCCCGCACCGGAGTCGCGGGCCCCGCTGCTGGGACGCGTGCCCGCGACGCACGGCCGCTCCTCCCGGTCCGCCCGCTCGGTCCGCCGCCAGCAGGAGGGGCTCGGCACCAACTACCTCGGCAGCGGCCTCAACGGCATCGCCGCCGCGATCCTCGCCTACGAGCTGCTGATCTTCCTCTCGACCTCCGCCCGCTACAGCGACCTCGCGCCCGCGGCGATCGCCTGGGTCCTCGTCGTCCTGGCCTTCGGATCCACCGTCCTCGCGATCCACCTCGGCGGACGCCGCCTGCCGCTCCCGGTCTACCTCTGCTTCCTCGTCGCCCTCGGAGCCGCCGTCGTGCTCGACCTGGTGGCCGTGACCGACTCCGGCGCGGCCCGCACCGTCCCCACCGCCGCGGTCGCGGGCGCCGTCGCGCACGCCGCGCTGATCGTCCACCGGCGCGGGATCGAGATCCTCGCGGTGAGCGCCCTCGTCGCGATCGCCGAGGTGATCGCGTTCCTCTCGATGGAGTCGGGCGGCGCGGGCGCGCTCTCGGTGCGCATCAGCGCCCTCGTGGTGACGATCGCTCCGGCCGTCGTCGTGGTCGTGATGATGCGCGGATTCCGCCGGATGGTCCAGCTCGAGATCGACCGCGCCCTCGTGCAGAGCACCACGCTCGGCCCGCGCTACGCGGTCGGGATGCTCGCCTCGGAAGAGCTCGCACGGCTCGACCTCGCCGCCGAGCGCCTCCTCGCCGAGGTGGGCGACGGCTCGGTCCGCCTGCCCCTCGACGCCCAGCGCGCCGCCCACGCGACCTCGCTCGCCACCCAGCTCCGCCTCCACCTCATCGAGGGGCGGCGCGAGACCTGGCTGCACCATGCCGTGCTCGAGTCCGAGCTGCTCGCGCCGCTCGTCGAGCTCGACGACCCGGACGGCACCGCCGGACTCCTCGGGCACCAGCAGCGCGACGGGCTCCTCTCGGCGATCTGGCTGATCGCCGACAGCGCGACCGGGCTCGCCGTGGTCCTCCACGTCGAGTCGGGCAGCCCCCGCGATCCCGGAGTCGGGACGGCCGCTCGAGGACTGCTCGTGCCGATCACGCTCCGCTCCTCAGGCGCGCCCTTGCGCGGGGTCGATCCTGCGACGTGGGAGGCTATCGCTCAGGTCGGCGTCTTCCGCGACACCTCGCGCGACGGGGAGCTCCGGATCGAGATCGACTGCCTGGTCGAGAATCCCGCCGACCGGTGAGCAGCCGCCGAGAGACCGCCGACGACCGCCGACCTAAGGACACCGATGACACCCACCGCTGACGCGAAGATCACTCTCGCGGTCGTGGACGACCACAAGATGCTCCTCGGAGCGCTCACGGAGTGGATCCGCGGAGCCGCCTCCGACATCCAGCTGGTGGCCGCGGTCGCCTCCTGGCCCGAGCTGCTCACGCACCCCGAGTTCCCCGTCGACGTCGTCCTCCTCGACCTCGACCTCAAGGACAACATCCCGATCTCGGTGAAGCTCTCGACCCTCAAGACCACCGGGGTGAAGACCGTGCTGATGAGCACCTACTCCGAGCCCGCCGTGGTCCGCGAGGCGCTCGCCTCCGGAGCCCTCGGCTACCTGGTGAAGACCGAGGACGCGGATATGATCGTCGAGGCGATCCGCGCGGCCAAGGACGGCCACTCCTACATCTCGCACGAGCTCGACATGGCGCTCTCCACCGGCGACTCCGACGGAGCGCCGAAGCTCAGCGCGCAGGAGCGCCGCGTGATGGCTCTCTACGGCGGCGGCGAGCCGGTGAAGTCGGTCGCGTTCGAGCTGGGCATCTCGGAGGAGACGGCGAAGTCGTACCTCAAGCGGATCCGCGAGAAGTACCGCGTCGTCGGCATCGACGTCGGCACGAAGGTGGCGCTCCGCAAGCGCGCCATCCACGACGGGATCCTCATCGAGACGGACTGAGTCCTCTTCCGCGGCGGTCCCCGCCCGCCGCGGCGCGGTCGGCTTCACGACGTGGCGCGTTCCGCAGAGCGAGGTACGTCGCCCGGCATCGATCCGCTGGCACGCGGATCGCTGTCGGCGGGCTCCACGAGGGCGCGGCGGTCCCTGCCCGCCGCGGCGCGGTCGGCTTCACGACGTGGTGCGTTCCGCGGAGCGAGGTGCGTCGCCCGGCATCGATCCGCTGGCACGCGGATCGCTGTCGGCGGGCTCCACGAAGGCGCGGCGGTCCCCGCCCGCCGCGGCGCGGTCGGCTTCACGACGTGGTGCGTTCCGCGGAGCGAGGTGCGTCGCCCGGCATCGATCCGCCGGCACGCGGATCGCTGTCGGCGGGCTCCACCTCGTCGAGCGGCGGCCACCTGCTCCTGCAGTCGAGCCGGGCGGGCGTGCCCGAGTCGTGCCGGTCGAGTCGCCGCGGGACGCGGCGTATCGAGACCCGCCAGGCACGGACAACGGGTCGATGCTGGTCGAGATGCCGCGGGACGCTGGGCATCGAGACCCACCGGACCGGGACTGCGAGTGCTCCTGCGGGCCCGCGTCAGGGGGCCAGGACGGCGACCGTCATGCCGGGCGTCGCGGCGGGGGCGTCCATCGCGGCGAGGGCGTCGGGCAGGTCCTCGAAGGCGATGGTGCGGCCGACGGAGTCGGCGGGGCGCAGACGGCCGGCGACGATGTCGTCGAGGAGGGCCGTGTAGCCGCTCCGGGCGATGCCGTGGCTGCCCAGCAGCTCCAGCTCCTGGGCGATGACCCGGCCGAGCGGGATCGCCGGTGCCGCGTCGGGCCCGAGGAGCAGACCCACCTGCACGTGCCGGCCGCGCGGACGCAGGGCGGCGATCGACGCCTCCGCCGTGACGCTGCTTCCGACGGCGTCGACCGCCAGATGCGCACCCCCTCCGGTCGCCGCACGGATCGCCTCGGCGGCACCCTCGCCTCCGGGGACGGTCACCGCCCCGAGCGCGGCTGCGGCCTCCCGCGCCGGGGCGGAGACGTCCGACGCCACCACACGGGCCCCGGCCGCGAGCGCGACGATCACTGCGGAGAGGCCGACTCCGCCGCAGCCCAGCACCGCGACCCACTCCCCCGGGGCGACCCGGCCGCGCTCGTGCAGGGCGTGGTACGCGGTCCCGAAGCGGCAGCCGAGACCGGCCGCCTCGACGAAGCCGACGGAGTCGGGCAGGCGCACCAGGTTCAGGTCCGCACCCGGCACGGCCACCGCCTCGGCGAACGACCCGTCGAGGGTGAATCCCGGCTGCTGCTGCCGGAGGCACACCTGCGTCGCCCCCTCCCGGCACTGCTCGCAGTCGCCGCAGGCGAACACGAACGGCGCCGTGACCCGGTCACCGACCGCGAAGAGCGACACCTGGGCTCCCGTCGCGATCACCGTCCCGGCGAACTCGTGCCCGGGGATCTGCGGCAGGACGACCGAGTCGTCGTGCCCCTTCCACGCGTGCCAGTCGCTCCGGCACACCCCGGTCGCCGCGACGCGGACGACGACGCCGTCGACGGGGCAGACGGGCTCCGGGACCTCGACGATCGCGGGGAGGGCGGAGAAGGACGAGTAGCTCACGGCGCGCATGCCGAGAGTCTTCCAGAGGCCCTGGCCGCGCTCTGCTTACAGCGCGTCGACCGGGATGCCGCCGGTGCCCGGCTGGGCGGGCTCGCGGTGGACCGGGTAGACCGTGCCCCGGGCGCGGTCGATCGCGATGCTGCCGAAGGCGAGCACGATTCCGGCCGCGGTCAGGCCCACGCCGACCCAGATGGGCGACAGGTAGCCCAGTCCGGCGGCGATCGTCAGGCCGCCGAGCGCGGCACCCACCGAGTTGCCGATGTTGAGGGCGGAGTGGTTGAGCGCGGCCGCGATCGTCTGGCTGTCGCGCGCCACGTCCATCAGCCGGGTCTGGATCGCGGGCGACGCGGCCGCCGAGAAGCCCGCCGAGAGGAACGCGAACACCACCAGCCCGACGACCGACGAGGCCGACAGCGCGAGCCCGATCAGCGAGACGCCGACGCCGGCGAAGAACACCACCAGCGCCCGCCGTACGTCGCGGTCGGCGGCCCAGCCGCCGACGAGGTTGCCGACGGTCATCCCGAGGCCGATGACGACCAGGATCCACGGGACCGCGCCGAGCGGCAGGCCCGTCACCTCGGTCGCGAGCGGCGAGATGTAGCTGTACATCGCGAAGAGTCCGCCGAAGCCGATGGCGCCGACGAGCAGGGTCATCCAGACCTGCAGGCGCCCGAACGCCCGCAGCTCGTTGCGGACGGTCGCCGCCGGATTCCCGGGTTGCGCGGGCACCAGCAGCTGGACGGCCACGACGGTCAGCGCGAAGAGCACCGCGACCACGAGGTAGGCGCTGCGCCAGCCGGCCACCTGCCCGACCCAGGTGATCGCGGGCACGCCGATGACGTTCGCGATCGTGAGCCCGGAGAGGACGAACGCGACTCCCTTGCCGCGCTTGCCGGGACCCATCAGGTCGGCGGCGACCAGGGAGGCGATGCCGAAGTAGGCGCCGTGCGGAAGCGCGGCGACGAAGCGCGCGGCGAGGACGAGCGGGAAGCTCGGGAGCAGCGCCGAGCCGATCGTCCCGACGGTGAAGGCGACGAGGAGGGTCAGGAGGAGCCTCTTGCGCGGCCAGCGCGCCGCTGCGGCGGCGATGGTGGGGGCGCCGACCACGACACCGAGCGCGTAGGCCGAGATCAGCATCCCCGCCTGCGAGACGGCCTGCTCCTGGCTCGCGGCCCAGACCCCGGGGAGGAGGTCGGCGGCGAGCTGCGGGAGGAGCCCCATCGCGACGAACTCGGTCGAGCCGATGCCGAAGCCCCCCATCGCGAGGGCGAGCAGGGCGAGGCGGGTCCGAGCGGGCGAGAGCGTCACCGGTCAAGGCTACTCAGGATCGGACGGATGTCGAATCGATTCGAGCACGCCCGGACACGAGAGGTCGTGGCGCGGACCCGCTACTCCCCCAGCGCGTCGTTCAGCCGGGCGATCTTGCCGTCGATCTCGCCCGAGTAGCCGGGGCGGATGTCCGCCTTCAGGACGAGCGACACGCGCGTCCCGAACGCTCCGACGGCCTCCGTCGCGCGCTTGACGACGTCGAAGACCTCGTCCCACTCCCCCTCGATCTCGGTGAACATCGAGGTCGTCCGCGACGGCAGGCCGCTCTCGCGGACGATGCGGACGGCGGCGGCGACGGCGTCATGGACGGACGCGTCGGGCGCCTCGCCCCCGGACGGTGCGACCGAGAATGCGACGAGCATGGGTGCCTCCTTGACTGCGCGCACCGCGTGCCGGCCCCGCGCCCTCCGAGCCTACGAGCCCTGGGGCGCCAGGCGGGTCTCGCCGGTCAGCGACGACGCGGAAGTCGTGGCGCCGGGTGCGACGACCCGCGCCGTCCCCATCCTCCACAGCTCGCGCAGCAGCCAGCCGAGCAGCACCACGAGGAGGATGTTCCGCACGGTCAGCACGAGCACCATCCACCAGTGCGACCAGAGGAGGAAGAGGTAGAGGTACGGGTAGACCACCTGGGTCAGAGCCGCAGTGACGAGGGTCAACTTCGCGGGCCGGTCGAACGCGCCGTCGCGGCACGCGATCAGCCCGGCGATCACCGGCGGCGCGAGCCAGACGATGTACTGCGGCGAGAGCACCTTGTTGGTGTCGATGAACACGACCACGAAGGTCAGCGCGAGCAGCGGGAACAGCCTGGCGGGGTCCGCCCGGCGGGCGAGAGCACGGGCACCCAGCAGGGCCACGCCGAGCATGGCCAGAGCGAGCAGCGGGGTCATCAGGCTCGCCGCGAACTCGGTGCCGGGCCCGTGCATCTCGAAGGTGTTGATGTCGGCGGCGTAGTAGACGTAGCTCCCCGATCCCGGGAGGACCGACAGCCACATCCAGGGAGTGCTCACGACGGCCTCGATCTGGAGGCCCCGATCGGTCTGGTCGGTGACGAAGCTGAAGACCTGGTCCCCGCCGCCGACGAGGACGACCGCGAGCACGATGATCACGGAGGCGACCGCGGGGACGAGGATCATCCGCAGCCGTCCGCGCAGGACCAGCACGGCAGCGGCGAGGATCGCGGCCGGCCACACCTTGATCCAGGTGGCCACGGTCAGCAGCAGCGCCGCGACGCCCGGACGGGTCGCCGCCCAGAGCATCCCGGCGATGGCCGGCGGCGCGGTGAAGGCGTCGATGCGGCCGATGGCGATCGGCCCGAGGAGGACGAGGAACAGCAGCCACCAGCGCGCCGCCGCGAGGCGCGGTGCCGACCGGCCGCGCAGCAGCAGGGCGAAGGCGGCGGCGTCGGCGAGCGCGACGAGGACGAGCCACATCAGGTCGTAGCCCGCCGAGCCGAAGAGCCAGGAGGCGGCGATCGGGCCCCAGGCGAGGATCGGGTAGACCCAGCCCGTGTCGATCCCGGCGATGCCGCCGCCCTCGACGGCGGTCCTCATCCACTCCTTGTAGACGATGCTGACGTCGCCCATCGGCAGACCCGGAGCGAACAGCGCCAGGAGGGAGAGCACCACGTGCACCAGCGCGAAGGCGCCCCAGAGCACGGCGACGGAGTCGCGGTTCTCGCGCAGCCGGGCGAGGGGGTGGGAGGACGCTCGAGGAGGGGAGGACGGCACCGCGTCATTGTAGAGGGGCCGCTGAACGGGACCCTGGCAGCACCTGAGCCCGCCTGAGAGCGCCGCTCCCGCCGGGCATCGGTTGCCCGGCGGCGTCGGTCGCCGCCGGGCGTCAGCAGACGGCGGGCGTCAGCAGCCCGCGGGTGTCAGCAGCCCGCAGGCGTCAGCAGCCCGCAGGCGTCAGCAGCCCGCAGGCGTCACGACCCGACGAACTCAGTAGCCGGCGAACGCGTCGGTGCGGATCCGCTTCGCCCCGGCACCGCGCAGGGCGCCGCGGACCGAGTCGACGAACGACGGCGACCCGGAGACGTAGCCCACGCGGCGGCCGGCGTCCGGCACCGCGTCCGCGAGCAGCTCGGCGGTCAGTCGGCCTGTGACTTGCGACCACCGTGCGGGGAGGTCGGTCGGCGTCTCCTTCGAGCAGAGCACGACCCGGGCCCCCGACTCCTGCAGCAGGTCGCGGTACGCGACCTCGGCGAGGCTCGGCGCGGCGACCACGACGACGACGTCGCGCCGCGGACCGTCCGCGAGCGAGCGGAGCTGACTGGCGAACGGGGTGATCCCGATGCCGCCCGCCACCAGCAGCAGCGGCACGGTGGGATCGGCAGGCAGGACGAAGTCACCGCCGACGCTCGTCGCCCGGAGCGAGTCGCCGGGCTCTAGAGCGGCGAGGGCGCGCTTGAAGCTGCTCGCCTTCTCCGGCATCCGCAGGGCGATCGCGATCTCGCCGTCGGACGGAGCGGACGAGACCGAGAAGGTGCGCCGGCTGCCCCGGCTGTCGGCGCGGTGCGGCAGGTCGAGCTCGAGCCACTGGCCCGGCTCGAAGGTCAGCGGCGAGCGGGAGCGGAAGCGGTACTCCGCGATGCCCGGCGCCAGCACGCGGGTCGAGGCGAGCTCGAGCGTGTGCCGCCGACGCTGGCGGAATGCGAAGGCGAACGCGAGGGCGTTGCCGACCACGAGGCCCAGCTCCGGAGTGGCGGAGACGACGCCGATGTGGAAGGGGACGCTCGCCACGAGCGCTGCGACGACCGCGATGATCAGCTGCTGCGAGCGGCGCGGCGCGAGCGTGAGCGGCTCCGTCAGCATGAAGGCGCCGGCGAAGACGAAGGGGTAGGCCGTGAGGACCAGGGCCGCCGCGGCGCCGAGGTCCTGGCCGTTCTGCACCGCCTGCTGCACGGACACCCCGCCGGCGACGACGACGAAGACGGCGAAGACGGCGAAGCGGCGGACCCGCGCGACGATCAGGAGGGAACCCACGACGACGAACGGCCAGATCGCGCCACTGGCGATCCACCAGGCTCCGGCGTTGAGTCCGGTGAAGCCGATGATCAGCACGGCGACCGCGGCCGGATTGAAGAGGTGGCGGCCCCGCCAGGCGAGGACGTACTTGGACGCGGCGGCGATCGCGCCGACGAGCGCGATCACGGCGAGGCCGCGGGGATCGGCCGTCGGGAAGAGCAGGCAGGCGATCAGCAGACCGGTGACGAGCGAGGACTCCAGGTGCGCGCGGCTCCGGAACAGCCTCGCGAGGACCGCGCTGACCAGGGCCGTCGAGGCGACGGCGACGAGCGTCGTGCCGAGGATCTCGAGCGGCGTCGAGAAGATCAGACCGGCTGCGGCGTAGCCGACGGCGACGAGCAGGAGCGCGGCGAGCGTCATCCAGACCAGCCGGTAGGTGGTGACGCGGCCGAGGGCGCGGTCGAAGGTGCCGATCATCGGAAGACCTCTCCGGGGAAGGAAGGCGAGTAGTGGAGGGTGCCGTCGCTGCGGACGCGGACGAACTCGAAGTCGAAGCGCTCGGCGAGGGTCTCGGGCGGGCAGACGAACAGCGCGGTCGCGAGCCCGTCGGCGACGAGGGCCGTGTCGGCCACCGCCCAGGTGGCGACGACGGTCTCGACCGGAGCTCCGGTCCGCCCGTCGAGGACGTGGTGGAGGCCGCTGCCCCAGGCGCGGCGGTTGCTCGCCGAGCCGCAGAGCGCGCGGTCGCCGGGCACCGCCACTCCCAGTGCCTTGCTCGGGTCCCACGGGTGCTCGAGGCCGACCCGGACGGGTCCGGCTCCGATGCCCCGGAGGTCGCCGCTCGCGTCGACGACGGCGGGCCCGGCTCCGTCGAGCTCCTCGAGGACGAGGTCGACGAGCTGGCCCTTGCCCGCGGCGCCGACGTCGACGACGGTCCCGGGCTCGACCCGCAGTCCCGCCGCCCCGCGACGGGCGCCGGCCCAGGAGGGAGCGGGGACGGCGGGTCCGCGCGGGACGAGGGTGTACGCGGAGTCGTAGCCGAGCTGCTCGAGAGAGCCGCCGACGAAGGGGGTGACCGCCCCGCCGGTCAGCTCGTCGAGCACGTCGTACAGTGCGAAGAGGTCGGCCGCCTCGTCGGGGAAGACGTGCTCGCCTCCGACCCGCAGCTGCGAGACGGCGGAGTCGTCACGGAACCGCGACCAGGTGCGGTCGTACTCCGCGATGCGCGCCTCGACCCGCGAGCGGTGGGAGGGCTCGAGCGGCTCGGCGGTGTCGATCTGCCAGCCGGTGCCGATCGCGTCGAACCGCCACGCGTGGCCGAGGACCGTCGGGGCGTCAGGCCGTGGCATCGGCCTTGATGGTCTCGACGGCGTCGTTGAAGCCGCCGGAGGTGAGGGAGGACCCCGACACCTTGGAGACCTTCAGCTCGTCGAGCTGCTTGCCGACGACCTCGCCCGCGATGCCGCCCGCGAAGCGCGACTGGTACTGCTGGCCGGTGGGGTTCTCCGACTCCGGGGTCACGGTCACGTCGGTGACGACGCCGTCGGCGAGGGTCAGCGAGACGCCCACCTTCTCGTTCCCTCCGGGCGAGGTGTAGGCGCCCTCGGCCTCGTAGGTGCCGTCGGCGTAGCTGCTGCCGCTCGCGGCGGAGGACGCGGCGCCGGTCGCCTCGGGGGCGGAGCTGGTGGCGGTGCTCGGAGCGGTGGTGGTCGCCGCGTCGGCGGCGTCGCTCCCGGTCGTGGTGGTGCTGGAGCAGGCGGCGAGCGCGGCGAGGGTGCCGGCGCCGGCGAGGAGGGTCAGGCCGTAGCGGGCGGGAGTCGTGGTCTTCGCGGTCATGTCTGTTCTCCTGGTCAAGGCGGACGCGGCGGATCCGACGGTAGAGGTGCTCGCTTCGAGCACCCGATGAGGCGGCGGTGCGGAGCCGGTGAGCCGGGCCGCGGGCGTCGCTTCCTCCAGGACAACGGCGGCGGTCCCGGTTCGGTTCAGCGCTCGTCCGACGGGCGTGTCAGCGCAGGAGTGCGGCGACCACTCCGGGCAGGTGCTCCGCGATGTCGAGCGCGGCGATCGGGCCGCCGGCGGAGGCGCTCCGTCCGGCCTCCGCGTGCAGGACGGCGGCCGCGGCGGCCACGGGGGCGAGGTCCTCCGCGGTCAGAGTCGCCCCGGCCGCCTCGGCGTCCGCGGCCCGACCGGCGAGGAGTGCGCCGAGCACGCCGCCGAGGACGTCGCCGCTGCCCGCGGTCGCCAGCCAGGGCGTGGATCCGGAGACCTCGAGCTCGACGCCGCCCGCGACGACGTGGGTGGTGCCGCCCTTGAGGAGCACGCAGACTCCGAGGCGGTCCGCCGCCCGGCGCGCCCACTCCCCCGGGGCCTCGGCGATCGTCGCGGCGTCCGCGTCCAGACCCGCTCGGCCGAGCACTCCGGCGAGCTCGCGGTAGTGCGGCGTGATGACGACCGGGCCTGCGGCCTCGTCGATCAGGTCGAGCGCGCCCGCGTCGAGCACCACCGGGACTCCCGAGTGCAGCTGCTCGATCAGGGTGCGCCGCTCCTCGTCGCTGCGGTCCTCGGCGCTGGTGCCGGAGCCGACGAGCCAGGCCTGCACGCGTCCCACCGCGGTCACGACCTCCGGCCGCCGGGCGAGCACCAGTCCCGCGGGCCGCTCCGGTCCGAGGTAGCGGACCATGCCGACTCCCGTCCGCACCGCCGCCTCGACGCCGAGCACCGCCGCTCCCGGGTACCGCTCCGACCCGGTCGCGATCCCCAGCACCCCGCGCGTGTACTTGTCGTCGTCCTCCCACGGCACCCTGATGCTCCGCGCCGCCTCCGCCGTCCCGACCCGCTCACCCATCCCGCCACCCTACGTCGCCCTGCGGCGGAGCCGCCCGGTGCCGCCGCAGCCGCACTGGTGCCGGCGCAGCGCACTGGTGCCGGCGCAGCCGCACCCCTCTCCCCTTGCTCCAGAGGGGCGCGGGTGCTGGAGGGGGCAGTGGCAAGGCGGAGGAGGAAGCGATACCGGCGGTATCGCGCCCGACGACAACGCCGCCTCCAGCACCCGCGGGCGCGGGCCGCGGAGGGGTCGGATGCAAGGCGGAGGAGGAAGCGATACCGGCGGTATCGCGCCCGACGACAACGCCGCAGACGGCCCCTCCGCGGCCCGCGCCTAGCGGCGGGTGGCGTCGTCGACTTCGCCGACGAGCTCCTCGATGATGTCCTCGAGGAACAGCACTCCGGTGGCGCGGCCCTGCTCGTCGAACGCCCGGGCGAGGTGGGCGCCGGTGCGCCGCATGATCGCGAGGGCGTCCTCGAGGTCGGTGGCCTCGAAGATCGAGGCGAGCTGGCGGATGCGCTTGGCGGGGACGGGGAGGCGGAACTTGGCGCCCTCCGTGTCGCCGTCGAGGTCGAGGACGTCCTTGAGGTGGATGTAGCCCTCGGGGGTGCCGTCCTCGCCGAGGATCACGTAGCGCGAGAAGCCGTGCTTGGCGACGGCGCGCTCGACGTCGGCGGGAGTCGCTCCGCTGGGGAGGCTGACGATCCCGTCGAGGGGCAGGGCGACGTCGTGGACCTTCTTCTCGGTGAACTCGAACGCGGCGAGGAGGGTCCCGGTCGAGTCGCGGAGCGTGCCCTCGCGGGTGGACTGGTCGACGATCGTCTGCACCTCCTCGAGCGTGAAGGTGCTGTTCGCCTCGTCCTTGGGCTCCACCTTGAAGAGGCGGAGCACTCCGTTCGAGACCGCGTTGAGGGCGACGATGATCGGGCGGAGGACCCGGGCGATGGCGACGAGCGGCGGCGCCAGGAGGAGCACGGCGCGGTCGGGCATCGAGAACGAGATGTTCTTGGGGACCATCTCGCCGAGCACCACGTGCAGGAACGACACGATCAGCAGCGTGATGACGAAGGCGACGGTGCCGGAGAGCTCGTCGGGGATGCCGACGGCGTGCAGCGGCACCTCGAGCAGGTGGTGGATCGCCGGCTCGCTCACGTTGAGGATCAGCAGCGAGCAGACGGTGATGCCCAGCTGCGTGGTCGCGAGCATCAGTGTGGCGTGCTCCATCGCGGCGAGCGCGGTGATCGCGCTGCGGCGTCCGCTCTCCGCGAGGGGCTCGATCTGGGAGCGGCGCGCGGAGATGACCGCGAACTCCGCTCCGACGAAGAAGGCGTTCGCGGCGAGGAGCACCACGAGCCAGGCGATTCCGGCCCAGTCACTCATCGTCGGACTCCTTCCGTCCGCGGTGTCCGCGGGCGACGTCGGCGAGCGGGTCGGGGATCCCGTCGGGATCCGCGTCGGGATCGGGCGTGAAGCGGAGGCGGTCGATGCGGCGGCCGTCCAGGCGCTCGACGCGCAGAGACCCGCCCTCGACGTCGACCCGGTCGCCGACGGCGGGGAGGCGGCCGAGCTCGCTCATCACGAATCCGGCGACCGTCTCGTAGGGCCCCTCCTCGGGGATGTGCACGCCGGCGCGGTCGAGGACCTCGTCGGGGCGGAGCATGCCGGGGAAGGTGGTGGAGCCGGGGAGCTTGACCACGTCGGCCCGGGAGCGGTCGTGCTCGTCGGCGACCTCGCCGACCAGCTCCTCGACCAGGTCCTCGAGCGTGGCGACGCCCGCCGTCCCGCCGTACTCGTCGACGACGACCGCGAGCTGGAAGCCGCGTCCGCGCAGCTCCGTGAGCAGCACGTCGAGCTTCATGGTCTCGGGGACGCGGAGCGGCTCGGAGCGCAGCGCCGTGACCGGCACGTCGGACCTCTTGCCGCGGGGCACGGCGACGGCCTGCTTGACGTGCACGACTCCGACGATGTCGTCGATGTCGTCGTCCGTGATCGGGAAGCGCGAGAACCCGGTGGTGCGGGCGAGGTCGAGCACGTCCTGCGCGGTGCTCGCGCGCTCGACCGTCGACAGGCGCAGGCGCGGCGTCATCACGTCGCCCGCGGTGAGGGCGGAGAAGCGGAGGGTGCGCCCGAGCAGGTCGGCCGTGTCCTCCTCGAGCAGTCCGGCGCTGGCGGAGTGGCGCACGAGGCTCGAGAGCTCCTCGGCGCTGCGGGCGCCCGAGAGCTCCTCCTTCGGCTCGATGCCGACCAGGCGCAGCAGGGCGTTCGCGCTGCCGTTCAGCAGGGCGACGGCCGGGCGGAACACCGTCGTGAACGCGGTCTGCAGCGGCACGACGAGCTTCGCGGTCGCCCGCGGCAGAGCGAGGGCGAAGTTCTTGGGGACCAGCTCGCCGAGGATCATCGACAGCAGGGTCGCGATGACGATGGCGACCACCGTCATGACCGGCGCGAGCGCCTCCTCCGGGATGCCGAATCCGCTGAACGGCTCCTGGAGCAGCGTCGAGAGGGCGGGCTCCATCGTGTAGCCGGTGAGCAGCGTCGTGAGGGTGATGCCCAGCTGCGCGCTCGAGAGGTGCGTGGAGGTGACGCGCAGGGCCGCGATGGTCATGCCCAGGCGTGTCTCGCCGCGGTCGCGACGGGCTTCGAGATCGGCCCGGTCGAGGTTCACCAGCGCGAACTCGCTGGCGACGAAGACGCCGGTGCCCAGGGTCAGCAGCAGGCCGACGCCGAGGAGGAGCCACTCAGTTCCCACGGTGGTCGCCCCCGGTCACGAGAGGGAGGTGCGAGGAGGGCCGGACAGTGCGGGCCGGCGGAGCGGCGGCACCGGAGCGGCGGGCGGGAGTCCGAGGAGCACGGCGGCGAGCGGAACGGGCCGGATGCGCAGAGGGAGGGTCGTCCATTGTGGCGCCGAGTCTACCCGCCGCGGAGCGCTGCCGGGCGTGCTCCGACGCGGCGGCTCAGAGCCACTTCTTCCGCTTGAACACCGCGTAGAGCGCGAAGCCGAACAGCACCATCAGGCCCAGCGCCCAGGGGTAGCCGAGGCGCCAGTGCAGCTCCGGCATGTCGTCGAAGTTCATCCCGTAGATGCCGGCCACCAGCGTCGGGGCGAAGAGGATCGCCGCCCACGAGGAGATCTTGCGGACCACGTCGTTCTGGGCGAGCCCGGTCTCGGTCTGCCGGCGCGAGACGAGCGTCGAGTGCACCGTGAGCGCCTTGTCGAGGATCGCGCGCAGGGAGTCGACCGCCTCCGTCACGCGGATGGTGTGGTCGAGCACGTCGCGGAGGGAGCGGCGCAGCTCGATCCGCTCCGGCGAGGGCGAGGGCTCCCCCTCCACGGGCGTCGACTCCTGCAGCAGCTCGTGCAGCAGGGCGGTCAGCGGCTGCACCGAGCGCTGGAAGTGGATGACCTCGCGCGAGAGCCGGTAGATGCGCTCCGAGAGCCCGTCGTCCGAGTCGTCGCCGAAGAGCTGGTCCTCGATCTCGTCCACGTCGCCCTGGACGCCGAACACCACCGGCGCGTACTCGTCGACGACCTGGTCGAGGATCGCGTAGAGCACCGCTTCGGGCCCGCGGGCGAGGAGGGCCGGATCCTCCTCCAGGCGGCGGCGCACGCGGGCGAGGTCCGGGGAATCGGCGTGCCGGATGGTGACCACGAAGTCGGGGCCGACGAAGACGTGCAGCTCGCCGAAGACGACCGTCTCGGCGGCGTCCGCGTAGCGCGCCGGCCGCAGCACGACGAAGAGCCCGTCGTCGTAGCGCTCGAGCTTGGCCCGCTGGTGCCCGCTCAGCGCGTCCTCGACGGCGAGCGGGTGCAGCCCGAACTCCTCGGCGACCGCCTCGACCTCCTCGCGCGTCGGGCGGTAGAGGCCGATCCAGGCCATGCCGTGCTCGTCGCGCATCAGCTCGAAGGTGTCCTCGAGCGAGTCGGGGTTCCGGATGCGGCGGCCGTCGACGTACACGGCGTTGTCGACGATGGTCATGGGCTCGGTTCTAGCACGCGGCGCCCGCTCACCAGCTGACCGGCAGCGCCTTGCCCTCCTCGTAGCCCGCGGCCGACTGCAGGCCCACGTGCGCCCGCTCGTGGAAGTCGGCCACGCTCCGGGCGCCGGCGTAGGTGAAGGACGAGCGGACCCCCGAGGTGATCATGTCGAGCAGGTCCTCGACCGAGGGCCGCAGCGGATCGAGGTAGATGGTGGAGGAGGAGATGCCCTCGGCGAAGAGGCGCTTGCGGGCGAGCTCGTACGCGTCGAGGCGGTCGAAGCGCTCCTGCACCGCCTTGGCCGAGGCCATGCCCCAGCTCTCCTTGTAGACCCGGCCGGCCGCGTCACTGCGCAGCTCCCCCGGAGCCTCGATCGTGCCGGCGAACCAGGAGCCGATCATCACGGAGGCGGCGCCCGCGGCCAGCGCGAGGGCGACGTCGCGCGGGTAGCGCACCCCGCCGTCCGCCCAGACGTGGGCGCCCAGCTCGTGCGCGCGCTCGGCCGTCTCGAGGACGGCCGAGAACTGCGGGCGGCCGACCGCGGTCATCATCCGGGTGGTGCACATCGCGCCGGGGCCGACGCCGACCTTGAGGATGTCCGCTCCCGCGTCGACGAGGTCGTGCACCGCGTCGGCCGTGACGACGTTGCCCGCCGCGATCGGCACTCCGAGATCGAGCGCGGAGACCGTCCGGAGCGCCCGGAGCATTCCCTCCTGGTGGCCGTGCGCGGTGTCGAGGACGAGGACGTCGACGCCCGCGGAGACGAGAGCGCGCGCCTTCGCCTCGACGTCGCCGTTGATGCCCATCGCCGCCGCGACGCGCAGACGCCCGTCCGCGTCGAGCGCCGGGTCGTAGACCGTGGAGCGGAGGGCGCCGGTGCGCGACAGCGTGCCGACCAGGGCGCCGTCGTGCAGCACCGGGGCGAAGTCGAGGTCGGCGGCCACCATGAGGTCGAAGGCGGCCCGCGCGGTGGGCACGTCGTCGGCGTCGATCGAGGGTGTGGCGGAGTGCACCAGGTCGCCCAGACGCGCGTCTGGCAGCGCGGTCGCCAGACGCGAGGCCGGGACGCAGCCGAGGATCGCGCCGCCCTCCTCCTGCACCACGAAGCCGTGGCCGGCGACGGCCGGCAGGATGCGCAGCGCCTCCTCCACGGTCGTCGCCGGCGAAGCGGTGAGGGCGCCGGAGAAGGCGACCGGCTGGCGCTTCACCCAGCGGATCGCGGCGTCCAGCGCCTGCAGGGGCATGTCCTGCGGGAGGACGCCGAGCCCGCCCCGGCGCGCGAGCGTCGCTGCGAGGCGCTGACCGGTGACCGAGTTCATGTTGGAGGAGACGACGGGGATCGTCGCCCCGGTGCCGTCGCCCGGGGCGAGCGAGACGTCGAGGCGGCTCGTCACCGACGAGCGGCCGGGGACGAGGAAGACGTCCGAGTAGGTGAGGTCGCCTGAGGGTGTTCCGCCGGAGAAACGCATGGGGGAAACGCTACTCCGGCGCGGCCCCGGGTCGGCCGTGCAGGGAACGGGGCTAGGCTGGGCGACCGGGACGGGACCAGGCGACGGCACCGGTTCCCGCTGGTGCGAGGACGACCTCCTCCGCCGCGGTGGCAGGCGCCGAGGGATGCGACGGGCCCGTCCGGATGATCGAGGACGAATCAACGGAGAGAGTGGGCGATCGGCTGTGTCGAGCCAGTTGACCGGAGCAGGAACAGAGCAGGGCGCGGAGGACTTCGGAGCCAACGAGTGGCTCGTGGAGGAGCTGTACGAGCAGTACAGCGCCGACCGCGCCTCGGTGGACGAGTCCTGGTGGCCCATCCTGGAGCGCTACGGCGCCCAGCTCGCGAACTCCGGCAAGGACGCTCCGGCTCCGGCTCCCGCCGCGGCCCCCGCGCCCGCCGCCTCGAAGCCCGCCGCTGCCGCCGAGCGCGTCTCGTCGAGCGGCGGAGGCGCCGTGACCCATCCCGCCGCGGCCTCCTCCTCCGAGTCGACCCCCGCCTCCCGCACCACGTCGAAGCAGCCGAAGGCGCAGCCGATCCCGGCCGACGCTCCGGTGAGCAAGCCCTCCGCCGAGGACTCGACGCCGGACGAGGACGTCGTCACCCCGCTCCGCGGCATGGCGAAGAGCCTCGCGACCAACATGGACGCCAGCCTCAGCATCCCCACCGCGACGAGCGTCCGCACGATCCCGGCGAAGCTGATGATCGACAACCGCATCGTCATCAACAACCACCTGCGCCGCACCCGCGGCGGCAAGGTCTCGTTCACGCACCTGATCGGCTGGGCGCTCATCCGCGCGCTCAAGGACTTCCCGAGCCAGAACGTGTTCTACGACGAGGTCGACGGCAAGCCCGCGGTCGTCGCCCCGGCGCACGTCAACCTCGGCATCGCGATCGATATGCCGAAGCCCGACGGCACGCGCGCCCTGCTCGTGCCGAGCATCAAGCGCGCCGACACGCTGAGCTTCACCGCCTACCTCTCGGCCTACGAGGACCTGGTCAAGCGCGCGCGCGGCAACAAGCTCGTCGCCGGCGACTTCGCGGGCACCACGCTCTCGCTGACGAACCCCGGCGGCATCGGCACGGTCCACTCCGTCCCCCGCCTGATGAAGGGCCAGGGCTGCATCATCGGAGCCGGCGCCCTCGAGTACCCGGCGGAGTTCCAGGGCGCGTCCGAGAAGACGCTGGTCGAGCTGGGCATCGGCAAGACCATCACCCTGACCTCGACCTACGACCACCGCGTCATCCAGGGCGCCGGCTCGGGCGAGTTCCTCAAGATCGTGCACGAGCTCCTGCTCGGCGGCCGCGGCTTCTACGAGGACATCTTCGCCGCGCTGCGCATCCCCTACGACCCGATCCACTGGTCCACGGACATCGCCGTCGACCTCGCCGAGCGCGTCTCCAAGACCGCCCGCGTGCAGGAGCTCATCAACTCGTTCCGCGTCCGCGGGCATCTGATGGCCGACGTCGACCCGCTGGAGTACGTGCAGCGCTCGCACCCCGACCTCGCCATCGAGAGCCACGGCCTCACCTTCTGGGACCTCGATCGCGAGTTCGTCACGGACGGCTTCGGCGGCAAGCGCCAGCTCAAGCTGCGCGACATCCTCGGGATCCTCCGCGACTCGTACTGCCGCACCGTCGGCGTCGAGTACATGCACATCCAGGACCCGGAGCAGCGCGCCTGGATGCAGCAGAAGCTCGAGCGCGGCTACGAGAAGCCGGGCCACGACGAGCAGCTGCGCATCCTGGGCAAGCTCAACGAGGCCGAGGCCTTCGAGACCTTCCTGCAGACCAAGTACGTGGGCCAGAAGCGCTTCTCGCTCGAGGGCGGGGAGTCGCTCATCGCGCTGCTCGACGCCGTCCTGCAAGGCGCGGCCGACGAGCACCTCGACGAGGTCGCGATCGGCATGGCCCACCGCGGCCGCCTGAACGTGCTGACCAACATCGCCGGCAAGACCTACGGCCAGATCTTCCGCGAGTTCGAGGGCACCCAGGACCCGCGCACGGTCCAGGGCTCCGGAGACGTGAAGTACCACCTCGGCACCGAGGGCACCTTCCGCGGCGCGGCGGGCGAGGAGATCCCGGTCTACCTGGCGGCGAACCCCTCGCACCTCGAGGCCGTGAACGGCGTGCTCGAGGGCATCGTCCGCGCCAAGCAGGACCGCAAGCCCATCGGCACCTTCACCACGCTGCCGATCCTCGTGCACGGCGACGCCGCGATGGCGGGCCAGGGCGTGGTGGTCGAGACCCTGCAGATGTCGCAGCTGCGCGCGTACCGCACCGGCGGCACGATCCACATCAACATCAACAACCAGGTCGGGTTCACGACTCCCCCTCACGAGGCCCGCACCTCGATCTACTCGACCGACGGCGCGAAGACGATCCAGGCGCCGATCTTCCACGTGAACGGCGACGACCCCGAGGCGGTCGTCCATGTCGGGCAGCTCGCGTTCGAGTACCGCCAGCGGTTCCACCGCGACGTGGTCATCGACCTGATCTGCTACCGCCGGCGCGGGCACAACGAGGGCGACGACCCCTCGATGACCCAGCCGCTGATGTACAGCCTGATCGAGGCCAAGCGCTCGGTCCGCAAGCTGTACACCGAGGCGCTCGTCGGCCGCGGCGACATCACCGAGGAGGAGTACGACCGCGCCCACCAGGACTTCCAGGACCGCCTGGAGCGCGCGTTCGCCGAGACCCACGCCGCGCAGACCGGCGCGATCCCCGTGATCACCGCCGACGGCGACTCCGTGGCCGACCTCGAGCTGCCCGACGCGCAGCAGGGCGAGGACTACCCGGGCGAGCCCGAGGTGACCGGCGTGAAGACCGAGGTCGTCACCCGCATCGGCGACGCGTTCACGACGCCGCCCGAGGGCTTCACCGTGCACCCCAAGCTCCAGCAGCTGCTGGCGAAGCGCCAGGAGATGAGCCGCTCCGGCTCCATCGACTGGGCCTTCGGCGAGCTGCTCGCGCTCGGCTCGCTGCTGCTCGAGGACACCCCGGTGCGCCTCGTCGGCCAGGACACGCGCCGCGGGACCTTCGTCCAGCGCCACGCTGTCCTCCACGACCGCGAGAACGGCCAGGAGTGGCTGCCGCTGATGAACCTGTCCGAGCAGCAGGCCCGGCTCTGGATCTACGACTCGCTGCTCTCGGAGTACGCGGCGATGGCGTTCGAGTACGGCTACTCGGTGGAGCGGCCCGACTCGCTCGTGCTGTGGGAGGCGCAGTTCGGCGACTTCGCGAACGGCGCCCAGATCGTGATCGACGAGTTCATCTCCTCGGCTGAGCAGAAGTGGGGCCAGCGCTCGTCGCTCGTGCTCCTGCTCCCGCACGGCTACGAGGGCCAGGGCCCCGACCACTCGTCGGCCCGGATCGAGCGCTACCTGCAGATGTGCGCGGAGCGGAACATGACCGTCGCGCGCCCGTCGACGCCGGCGTCCTACTTCCACCTGCTGCGCCGCCAGGCCTACTCCCGGCCCCGCCGCCCACTGATCGTCTTCACCCCGAAGGCGATGCTGCGCCTGCGCGGAGCCTCGAGCCCGGTCGAGGACTTCACCTCGGGCCGCTTCCAGCCGGTGATCGACGACGCGCGGATCCAGGACGCCTCCGCCGTGAAGCGCGTCCTGCTCCACGCCGGCAAGGTCCACTACGACCTCAAGGCGGAGCTCGAGAAGAAGCCCGACGACGGCATCGCGCTGGTCCGGGTCGAGCAGTACTACCCGGCGCCGATCGAGGAGCTGCGCGGCATCGCCGAGCGGTACCCGGACGCGGAGCTCGTCTGGGTGCAGGACGAGCCCGAGAACCAGGGCGCCTGGCCGTTCATGGCCCTCGAGGTCGCTCCGAAGCTGGGCCGGTCCATGCGCGTGGTCTCGCGGCCGTCCGCGGCCTCCCCCGCGGCCGGCTCGGCCAAGCGGCACGCCTCCGAGCAGGCCGACCTGCTGTCGCGGGCGCTCACCCGCTGACCCGCGGTCCGCACGACGCGGTCGGGCCCGTCGGAACCTCGTGTTCCGGCGGGCCCGTCGCGTTGCAGGCGGACCGTGCCTGACCGCAGGCCCGCAGAGACCGGCAGGAGCGCGCGCGACGTGCGGGTGCCGCGGCACCCGGAGGCCGCCGGACACGACGGAGCCCCGGCCCTTCGAGGGCCCGCGGTGCGCGGGAGGTCTCGAACGGCCGGGGCTCCCCGGGTCGTGCGGCGCCTAGAGGCGGGCGGGCGCCTGGGAGTGCGCGGCGTGCTCGTCGCGGAGCATGCCGAGCACCTGGGCGCGGAGGTCCTCCGGCGCCGTCTCCTTGCAGGCCCGCTGCACGGCGACCGTCAGCACCACGCCGACCTTCGCCTCATCGGCGCAGTCGACGCATCCCGCCATGTGCTCGCGGATGTCGGCGGCGTCCTCCTTGCACAGCTCGTTGTGGAGGTACTCCTCGAGCTCGGCCTTCGCCTTCGTGCAGCCGCTGTCGGTCATTTCGTGCTCCCGGAAGTGAATGCGGCGCGGAATCCGCGCTCGCGTGCGTAGTCGGTGAGTCGTTCGCGCAGCATGCGCCGGCCGCGGTGCAGCCGGCTCATGACGGTCCCGACGGGGGTCTTCATGATGTCCGCGATCTCCTGGTAGGAGAAGCCTTCGACATCGGCGAAGTAGACGGCGAGCCGGAAGTCCTCCGGGATCGCCTGGAGCGCCTCCTTCACCGCGGTGTCGGGGAGGTGGTCGATCGCCTCCGCCTCGGCCGAGCGGCTGGAGGTGGCCGTGGTCGACTCGGCGCCGCCCAGCTGCCAGTCCTCGAGCTCGTCGATCGCGCTCTGGTAGGGCTCGCGCTGCTTCTTGCGGTACGAGTTGATGAACGTGTTCGTGAGGATGCGGTAGAGCCAGGCCTTCAGGTTGGTGCCCTGCTCGAACTGGCGGAACGCGCCGAACGCCTTCGCGAACGTCTCCTGCACGAGGTCCTGCGCGTCGGAGGGGTTCTTCGTCATCCGCAGACCGGCCGCGTAGAGCTGGTCGATGAAGGGCAGCGCCTGCTGCTCGAAGAGGGAGCGGAGATCGACGGGAGCCTCGACCGGGGCGTCGTCCAGCGACTCCTCGACGGTCTCCACGATCGTCTGCTCCGCGTCGGCGGGCTCGGGAGCCTCGTCGGCGGGGGTGGTGCGGGGTTCGTCGTCGCGAGTCATCACGAGCGATTCTAGAGCGGCGGCGCGGCGGACGACCGGGGTTGCGGCACGAGGGCGCCTCCGGGCGACGGGCCTGCTGCTCCGGAGGACCGGGGGTGCTGCCGTCATGCTCCGCCTCCGTCACGCTCCTGACGACGCCCTGCGCGCCGACTATCCTGACAACCGATGGTCTTCTCGCGTTATTCCGCCCCCGAGTTCGATCCGTACGGCGACGCCCGTGCGCTCCCCGGCGACGACGCCTGGCCCGCACCCCTCGCGGCCGGCGCTCTCGACGCCGAGGTCGGCCTGCCCGGCTCCAAGTCGCTGACCAACCGGGAGCTGGTGCTCGCCGCTCTGGCGGACGGACCCTCCACGCTGCGGGCGCCGCTGCACTCCCGCGACAGCGCCCTGATGATCGAGGCGCTGCGCTCGCTCGGCACCACGATCCGGGAGTCCGGCTCGACCGGCGGCTTCGGCGCCGACCTGGTCGTGGAGCCCGCGGAGGAGCTGCTCGGCTCGACGACGATCGACTGCGGGCTCGCGGGCACCGTGATGCGCTTCGTCCCGCCGCTGGCCGGCCTCGCGCTCGGCCCCACCACCTTCGACGGCGACGCGTACGCGGCGAAGCGGCCGATGGGGGCGACGATCGCCTCCCTCCGCGCGCTCGGCGTCGACGTCGCCGACGACGGCCGCGGCGCGCTCCCCTTCACCGTCCACGGCTCCGGGGCCGTCCGGGGCGGCGACGTCGTCGTCGACGCCTCGCGGTCGAGCCAGTTCGTCTCGGCGCTCCTGCTGGCCGGCGCCCGCTTCGAGGAGGGACTGCACCTGCGCCATGAGGGCAGCGCCGTCCCCTCCCGGCCCCACATCGACATGACCGTCGCCGCGCTGGCGGCACGGGGCGTCGAGGTCGGCACGCCCGCCGACGGCGAGTGGACCGTCGCGCCGCAGCCCATCGGCGGCGCCGACGTGCTGATCGAGCCCGACCTCTCGAACGCCGCGCCGTTCCTCGCTGCGGCCCTCGTCACGGGCGGCCGCGTCCGGCTTCGCCACTGGCCGGCCGTCACCACGCAGGTCGGGGCGCACCTCGAGCGGATCCTGCCGCTGTTCGGCGCCCGCGTCGAGCGCGACGGCGAGGACCTCGTGGTCACCGGCGGCGACGAGATCCTGGGCGTGGACCTCGACCTGTCGGAGGGAGGCGAGCTCGCCCCCGCCCTCGCCGCGCTCGCCGCGCTGGCCTCCACTCCCAGCACCCTGACCGGGATCGGCCACATCCGCCACCACGAGACGGACCGCCTCGCCGCCCTCGCCGCCGAGATCACCGGCCTCGGCGGCCGGGTCACGGAGCTCGAGGACGGTCTGCGCATCGAGCCCGCCGAGCTCCACGGCGGCCGCTGGCGCACCTACTCCGACCACCGCATGGCCCACGCCGGCGCCCTGATCGGCCTCGTGGTCCCCGGCGTGGTGATCGAGGACGTCGCGACGACAGCGAAGACCCTCCCCCAGTTCCCGGAACTGTGGACGACCCTCGCCGGATCGGTCTGACCCGTGTCGTGGTGGACGGACAGCGGCCTCGACGCCGACGGTGCTCTCGACGACTTCGACGGGTACGACGAGTCGGACGCGCGGGTGCGCCCGAACCCGAAGGGCACGAAGCCCCGGACCAAGAACCGGCCCGCCTACGAGGACGCAGAGATCGCGATGGTGCTCGGCGTCGACCGGGGTCGCTACACGGTGATGATCGGCGACGGGACGCCCGAGGAGCACGAGTTCACGGCGGCCCGGGCCCGCGAGCTGCGGCGCCAGGCGATCGTGGCCGGCGACCGCGTCGACGTGGTCGGGGACTCCAGCGGCGACGAGGGGACGCTCGCCCGCATCGTCCGCATCCGCGAGCGGTCGACCCTCCTCCGCCGCAGCGCCGACGACACCGACGCGATCGAGCGCGTGATCGTCGCCAACGCCGACCAGATGCTCTGCGTGGTGGCCGCCGCCGACCCCGAGCCCCGGACCCGGCTGGTCGACCGCTACCTGGTCGCCGCCTTCGACGCCGGGATCACTCCGATGCTCTGCATCACCAAGACCGACCTCGCGGACCCGGCCCCGTTCCTCCGCAACTTCGAGGGGCTCGACCTCCGAGTGTTCCTCTCGAGCCAGGACGAGCCGCCGGTCGACGAGATCGCCGACGCCCTCCTCGGCCACGAGACCGTGGTCGTCGGGCACTCCGGAGTCGGCAAGTCCACCCTCGTGAACAAGCTCGTCCCGGACGCGCACCGGGCCATCGGGCGCGTGAACACCGTGACGGGCCGCGGTCGGCACACCTCGTCCTCCACCGTCTCGCTCCGCGTGGAGCGCGGCGACCGGCACGGCTGGGTCATCGACACCCCCGGCGTCCGCTCGTTCGGACTCGGCCACGTGAACACCGACAACATCCTCGGCGCGTTCACGACCCTCGCCGTGATCGCCCGGGACTGCCCGCGCGGCTGCACGCACCTGCCCGACTCCCCCGACTGCGCCATCATCGAGGCTGTCGAGGGCGGACTGCTGGGCGCCAGCGGACCGGAGCGCCTCGACTCGCTCCAGCGCCTCCTGACCACCTTCGCCACGACCGACGGAAGCAGACGATGACCGACCTCTCCCCCCTCCCCGCCGAGGCGCGCCTCGCCGTCGGCGACTCCGCTCCGGAGTTCACGCTGCCGAACCAGGACGGCGAGCCCGTCTCGCTCACGGAATACCGCGGACGGCGCGTCATCCTGTTCTTCTACCCCGAGGCCGACACCCCCGGCTGCACCACGGAGGCCTGCGACTTCCGCGACAACGCGGCGTCCCTCCGCGACTCCGGCTACGAGGTCCTCGGGATCTCGCGGGACGCCCCGGAGGCGCTGCGCCGCTGGGCCGACGCCCAGGGCATCGCGTACCCGCTGCTGAGCGACCCCGACATGACCGTGCACCGCGCGTACGCGGTGTGGGGCGAGAAGAGCCTCTACGGCAAGACCGTCGTCGGCGTGCTGCGCTCGACGTTCGTCGTCGGAGCCGAGGGAGCGCTCGAGTTCGCGCAGTACGGCGTCCGGGCGACCGGGCACGTGCAGGCGCTCCGCAAGAAGCTGAAGCTCGTCTGACCCCGGGGCGCGCGGTGCAGGTCATCGTGCGCCACCGGCTCTCGGGGTTCCGCTCATCTGCGAGCATCTCTCATGTCGACGTGAGCGGCACCGCCCGGTGCCCCGTCGGGACGAGGGGTGGTCAGGGTGCGCTCGAATGCTCGCAGGACGACGGCCGCAGCGGCGATCGCGGTCGTGGCAGCTGTACTGGCGGGCTGCACGCCACCGGAGCCGGCGCTCACCGCCGCCAGGGTGCTGCAGGCGGTGTCCGTCGCCGTCTCGTCCGACGGGGGTGTCCGTGCGATCGAGGGGACGGCCCTCGCCGTCGGCGACGACCCGTCCGACACCTCGGCGACCACCACCGTCTACGATCCCCCCGAGGTCGCCGCCGACCTGCCGGTCCGTGTCCGGCCCTCGTGGCGCACCGCCGACGCCTCGGGCACCGATCCGGCCGACCTCGCCGGGCGCTCGGGTCGGATCGAGATCTCGCTCGCGGTGGAGAACCTGACGGTCCGGCCAGAGGAGGTCGCGTTCGACGCGGCCGGTCGTGCAGCCCGCCGCAGTGCACTCGTCGGCGCTCCGCTGACGATCGCAGCCTCCGCGGTCCTGCCGGGCGTCTCGCCGAGTCGCGTCGTCACCGAGAGCGAGTCGGGTGCCGTCACCAACGGCGTGCTCAGCCGTGACGAGCACGGAGACGCCGTCGTGCAGTGGGCCGCTCTCCTCGCTCCCCCGGGCGGTGGCGCGATGGCGACGCTGACCCTCGTCGCCGACGTCGCCGACTTCGCCGTCCCCGCCTTCGACCTGGCGGTCCAGCCCGGCCTGAGCACCGACCCGACCACCGAGGGGGCGCTGGGCGCCGCGTTCGACTCCTCCGACGCCTCGCCGCTCGCCCTCGAGCGCCGCACGATCGAGGTCGTCACCGCGGTGGACGACCTGCTGACGCAGGCCGGCACCACCGTCGCCGAGGTGCGGGCCTCGCTCGACGCGACCTCCGAGACTCTCGGTGTCCGCACGGCCGAGGAGCTGCGGGCCGGCGCCGCCTCGACGGCGGCCTCGATGCAGAGCCTCTCCGGGCAGCTCGGCGCGCTCCGGGCGCAGCTGTCGTCGACGGTCTCGGGCACCGAGTCCGGCCTGCTGGCGCAGCTGTCCGAGGCGATCGACGCGGTGGACGCCATGCTGGGCGACACATCGGCCGCGGTGCCGCCGCCGACGGTCTCGGGCAGCGGATGCGGACTCGCCGTCGACGGCGGCCGCACCGGCTCGATCCACTCGGAGCTGCTACGGCTCACGGCCGAGCTCGACGCGTACGGGACCGCGGCCGAGTCCTGCCGCGACGAGGTCGTCGCGGCTCTCCGTGCTGCCGCGGGGCCGGCACAGCCCTCCGCCGAGACCTGCACGGCACCCTCGATGACATGCTCCCTCGCCGCCTCCGCAGCCGCCGTCGACACCGTGCTGCTCGGGATGCTCGATCGCGGGCAGGACCTCGTCGACTCCCTGCAGCCGGAGCTGATGGACGGCGTGCAGGCCGGGTTCGCCGCCCTCGCGAGCAGGGTGGACGCCGCGTCGGCCTCGGTGGACACCCTGGCCGACCCGGAGGGATCCGTCACCCGGGCGCTCGCCGCCCTGTCGGCGACGCTGGACGAGCTCGACGCGGACACCGCGGGCCTGGAGACGACGGTCGCCTCGGTCGGCGCCGCCGCCACGACCGCCCTGGACGAGCTCGGCACGCCGACCAGCACGGGGTCGCTGTCGGCGCAGAACCAGGAGCTGGCCGATCGGCTCTGCGAGCTGTCGCCGGCGACACAGTCCCCTGCTGCCGCACCCACGCCGACCGGGCGCCCGACGCGCGCACCCGTGGAGGTGACCCGGGGCTCCGTCGAGGAGCTCCGCGCCTACCTGACCGCGACGCCCTGCTCCGGCGCGGGCCGCCTCGACGCTCCCGACGGCTATCCGGCCCCCCTGGCCGACCGGCTGAGCGACCAGGTCCACGCGTGGACCGCCGTCGCCTCCACCGTCGGCAGCACCGGCGCGAGTGCCGACCTCGCCGCCCTGCGCGCCGCGCTCGCCACGGTCCGCAGCGGCATGGCCGAGGCCGACGAGACGGCCGGCTCGGACGACGCACGCCTCACCGGCCTGCTCGCCTCCCTCCGCACCGGCGTCGACGCGCTGACCGCTCAGCGCGACGCCCTCGGCACCCGCATCGACGCTCTCGGCGCCCAGCAGGACGCTCTCGCACCGGCGATCCAGAAGGCGTTCGCCGAGACGGACACGGCCGCCGCCTCCGCGGTCACCGCACTCCTCGACGAGCAGGTGCGGCGGATCTCGACGCGCTCCGGCGCCGACGCCGACGCGGTCGTCGCGATGTTCGACCGGTCGGTCTCGAGCCTGCGCACGGCCTCCTCCGGCATCCGCTCCGACGGTGCAGCGACGGTGGACGCCGGGCACCGGGCTCTCCGCACCGCGGAGGCCCGGATCGGCGGGGCCGTCTCCGAGCGGACGCGCGCCTCCCTGGCCGGCATCGCGACGACGATCGACGCCTCGACCCGCGACACCGACGCGGCCGCCGCGCTCCTCGCCGCCGATCTGCACAAGGTGCTCCTGGACCTCGGCGACCGGACGGTCGGCGGCTCCGGCCTGCTCGGATCGATGACCACGAGTGCCGCGAAGGTCGGCACCGCCGACGTGCAGCTCGCCCTCGCCTCGCAGAGCGCACGGGGCTACGCCGCGGTGCGATCCGAGGACGTCTCGGGCATCCTGCTGGCGCAGGCCCAGGAGCGGGCCTCCCTCCGCGCCGGGGATGAGCTTCCCGCGTTCCACCTCGACCTGCCCGAGGGCACGCGGACCCGGACGGTCTACTCCTTCCGGATCGGGGACGAGCGATGACCCGCCTGGGCAGGCGCGCGGCGCAGCACCCCCGCACCGCCCGACGGAGCCCGATGCTGATCGGCGGCGCCGTCGCCCTCCTCGGCGTCAGCGGTGCCCTCGTCTCCCTCCTGCCCCCGCAGTCCGCCCCGATGACGGAGGTCGCCGCTCTCCCGGTCGGCTTCTCGTGCGCCCGGGTGCCCGAGCAGCTGACGCTCGGGGTGGTGGTCTCGCTCAGCTCGGCTCCGGGCGAGGGCGCGGAGTGGAAGGACGCGGCGAACGGTGCCGTCGTCGCAGCGCACCGGTCAGCGATGGGCGACTGCGAGATCGGTCTCGTCGCCGTCGACGACCACGGGACGCCCGAGGGTGCCCGCGCCGCCGTCGAGGAGCTGACGGGCCAGGGCGTGTCCGGCCTCGTCCTCGCGACCTACGGCATGCACACCGCTGCGGCCGTGGACGCCGCTCGGGCAGCGGGGACAGCGGCCGTCCTCCCGTACGGAGGCGACCCCGCCCTGCCCGGCGACGGCGTCTGGTCCCTCGGACCCGACACCGCCTCGACCGACGCGGCACTCGTGGAGGAGGCCGGCGGCGGCGCCCGGGTACTCCTCGTCGACACCGGTGGAGGCACCCCGACCGGTCTCTCGCCCGCCGCGACGGTGACCGCCGATCCCGGCGCCACCGCGGACGTGATCATCACCGCCGCCCGCCCGCACCTCGAGGGCGAGCTGGCGGTCGAGCGCGTCGTCGTGTCCGGCCCCGCCGCGGCGCAGGCGACGGCGGTCGCCGCTCTGCAGGCGGCGGGGGCGTCCGTCCCGATCCTGCTCACGCCCGACGCGCTGAGCCCCGCCTTCGCTCCCGCCCTGGCCGCGGCCGGAGGCACCCTCTCGGGAGATCTGACGACGATCGGCACGGATTCCGGCGACGCGGTCGCCCTCCGCGGCGACGAGCGCGGACGCGCGGCCTCCGCGTTCCTGGGGGCCGTGCGGATGACCGCCGACGATGCCGCGCGGGCGACCCTCCTCGGCGACCGTTCGTTCCGCGATCTCGCCGCGGTCGCGGACGCCCCCAGCCACGACGCCGTCGTGGCGCTCGTGCGAGCCGCGGCCGTCGCAGGCAGCAGGGAACCCTCGGCGGTCGCCGCCGCACTCCGCGGATCCACGATCGGACCGACGGACGGGCTCGCCGGTCCGCCGCTCGACTTCGGCGCCGCGCACGCTCTGGACGCCCCGGCACTTTCCCTCCACACCTCGCCGCAGCGCCTCGGCCTGCGGCCCGCCGACCCGCCGCTGCTCTGGTTCGCCGGACAGCCCCGACCGTGAGCCCCCGGTGCGACTCCTCCTCGATCTCGACGGCACCCGCTCCGACATCGACCTCGGCCGCCACCGCGACTCCGCGACACTCGGCGAGCTGATCGCCACCGCCACCGGGCACCGCCTCCCGCCCGGGACGGCCCTCGCCGTCGACACCGCCCTGCATCCTGTGGAGACCCGGCTGGCCGATCTGCTGCTGCTCGAGGGAACGCGGATCGCCCGCTCCCCCCTGCCCCGACCTGCCGCGGCCCGCGGGTGGACGGCCGTGCTGTCGGGCGGTCTCGGCGCGGGAGCCGTGGTCGAGATCCCGCGGGGCCGTGCGCTGATCGTGGGCCGCTCCCCGCACGCCGACGTCGTCCTCGACACGGCGAGCGCCTCCTGGGAGCACTTCTCGGTGACCCGCGAGGGCGACGGCCTGCGGGTGCGCGACGCCGACAGCACCAACGGCACTCTGGTCGACGGCGTCTCCGCGACCGGGGACGGGGTCCTCGTCTCCGACGCCGTGGTCGTGATCGCCGGTGGGGCGGCTCTCCGACTGCGCCCCGCGCCTCCCGAGCTCCTCGCGCCCGAGCCGGGGAGCACGGACAACGTCACCGCGACGGCGACCGTGCCCTTCAACCGGCCGCCGCGACCGGGACGTCCGGCGGCCGGCGAGGCGGTCGTCCCGCCGGCCCGCCTCGAGATCGCCTCCGCCACGACCTTCAGCGTGATCACCGTCGCCGCGCCGCTCGTCCTCGCCTTCGCGATGGTCCTCATCATGGGCGATGCGCGCTACGCCCTCTTCGCCGCGCTCAGCCCCGTGGCCGGGGTGGGCCTGTGGTTCGAGCAGCGGCACCGGCACGCCCGAGCGACCCGGTCCGAGGAGCAGCGCTACGGCGAGGCGCTGCAGACGCTCCGCGACGACATCGCCCGTTCCGCGCGTGTCGAACGGGCCCGCCTCGAGGAGGACGCGCCCGACCCGGCGACGACGATCCGCCGGGCGGCGCTGCCCGCCACGTCGCTGTGGCAGCGGCGCGCGACCTCCGCCGATGTGCTCCGCCTGCACATCGGCGTCGGCGACGTCCCGTGGTCTCCCCCGCTCGATCAGCGCGGAGTGCCGCGGCTCGAGGAGGAGGTGCGCGCGATCCTCGCGGTGAGCGTCGTCCCGAGCGCGCCCGTGTCCATCGATCTCGCGGACTCGGGCGTCGTCGGGATCGTCGGCGACCGCGAGGGCGGCCTCGCTCTGGCGAGGAGCCTGCTCTGCCAGGCGGCGGTCCACTGCGGTCCGGCCGACCTGGCGATCGGGGTGTTCTGCGACCGGCGACGCGACTCCGACTGGAGCTGGGCCTCCTGGCTCCCCCACACGCGTCTGCCCGGGGGCGGACGCCGACTCTCCGACCGGCGCGACCGCAGCTCCGAGCTCCTCCGCGCCCTCCGCGACGAGGACTCGCCGCGCGTGCTCCTGGTGCTCGACTCCGACGTGCTGACCGAGGGACGCGCCGCTCCGGCGCGCGAACTCCTCGGACTCGGCCGCGGCGAGCGCGAGGCGGCGACCCGGATCTCCGGCCTCGTCCTCGCGGCGTCGGAGGAGCAGCTCCCCGCCTCCTGCACGGTCGTCGTCCGGGTCGGAGCGGACGCCTCGGCGCTCCTCTCCCGGCCCGACGAGCGGATCACCGTCGAGGACGTGGTGCTCGCCGGTCTCGCCTCCTCCACGGCCGAGCGCTGTGCGCGCGACCTGGCGCGCTTCGAGGACCCGGAGCTCGTCACCGCGGGGGCGGCCCTCTCCGCGCTCGTGCGGCTGCCGCCGCTCCTGGGCGCCGATCGTCCGACCGCCGCGGACGTCCGGGGGTGGTGGTCGAGCGCCCGGGGCGTGCGCGCGCCCGTCGGCTCGTCCGAGCACGGTCCGCTCGTGCTCGATCTCGTCGCCGACGGCCCGCACGGCCTGGTCGGCGGCACCACGGGCTCGGGCAAGAGCGAGTTCCTGCGCTCCTTCGTGGCCGGCCTCGCGGCCTGGAACGATCCGACGCGCCTCACCTTCGTGCTCATCGACTTCAAGGGGGGTGCAGCGTTCGCGTCCTGCGAGCGGCTCCCGCACACGATCGGCACCATCAGCAACCTCGACGCCCAGCTCGCCGACCGCGCGCTGCGCTCGCTCCAGGCCGAGATGCGGCGTCGTCAGCGGCTCTTCGCCGCCGCCGGCGAGGGTGTCGACGACCTCGACGCGTACTGGGCCACCTCGCCGCCGGAGCCGATGCCGCGGCTCCTGCTCGTCGTCGACGAGTTCGCCGTTCTCGCGAAGGAGCATCCCGACGTCCTGACGTCCCTCGTGAGCGTCGCCGCGGTCGGCCGGACGCTCGGCGTGCACATGATCCTCGCCACCCAGCGTCCGGCCGGAGTGGTGAACGACGACATCCTCGCCAACACCAACCTCCGCGTCGCCCTCCGGGTGCAGAGCCGGGACGACTCCGCCGACGTGATCGGAGTCGCGAGCGCGGCCGGGATCTCCCGCTCCCAGACCGGCCGGGCGTACGTGAAGCGGGGCCAGAACGACATCTCGCCCGTCCAGACGGCGCTGGTCACCGGTCGCGCGGAGGCGGCGGCCGTCGAGGCGATCGAGGTCCGCCCGGTCGGACCCACGGGCGTCCCCGTCGAGGGCCCCTCCCCGGTCGCCGCCGACGAGACGGCCCCGACCGATCTCGACCTCCTGATCGACGCGGTGGTCGAGGCGGACGTCGCTTCGGGCTTCGGCCCTCCCCGCCCGATCTGGCCGGAGCCGCTCGAGGACACCGTGGCCCTCAGCGGGTTCGGTGCGGAGGAGTCCGACCTCGGTCGCGTCGTCGGCGACGTCCTGCACGTCGCACTCTCGGACGACCCCGACCGGCAGCGCCGGACGCCGACCGGCTGGGATCTGGGCGAGGGGAACCTGCTCCTCATCGGCATCCCCGGCAGCGGCACCAGCACGGCGCTCGCGTCGATCGCGCTGACGGCCGCCCGCCACTTCCCCCCGGACGAGCTCGACCTCTACGTCCTCGCTGCCGGTTCCCGCGACTCCGCCCCGCTTGCGCGACTCCCGCACACCGTCTCCTACGTCGGCGCAGGTGGCGGATCCCACGAGAAGCAGACCCGGTTCCTCCGTCACCTGCGCGACGAGGTGCGCCGGCGCCGAGCATCGCCCGGGGGCCACCGTCGTGCGCTGGTGCTCGTCGACGGTCTCGCCACTCTGAAGGACGAGTTCCAGGACTGGGAGGGCCTGGCTCTGATGGAGGCGTTCACCCGCGCCTACGCCGACGGACCGGAGCTCGGCCTGCACTTCGCGGTGACGAGCACCCGGGCGAGGGCGATCCCCTCGGTGATGGAGGAGGTCACGACGCAGAAGTGGCTGTTCCGCCTCGCCGACCCGCAGGACTACGCCGCCGCCGGGGTGAAGCCGGTGCAGGCGCCGGCAGCGGTGCCGGGGCGCTGCGTTCTCACCTCGTCGCTCCTGCAGACGCAGGTCGCGACTCCGAGGGCCGGTCTCGACGACGCGATCGCCGAGCTCGCGGCCGCCTGGCCGGATGCGCGCGGCAGGACGAGCACGGTCGGCACGCTTCCCGACAGGGTCGCCGTGAGCGCGCTCGGGATCGAGGCCCGCTTCGATCGCGAGCCGTGGCTGCTCCCGATCGGCCTCGGCGAGTCGGACCTCGCCCCGCTGGCGTTCCAGGTCTTCGAGGGCGAGCACGTCGTCATCGCCGGACCCGCCCGATCGGGCAAGTCGACCGTGCTGCTCGCCCTGGCCGAGGCGGCGCGGGCCGCCGGCTCGGTCGCCGTCTGGGGAGTGTGCGATCGACGCTCCCCGCTGAGGGGCGCCGACCTCGACCGACTCGCCGTGGGCGCGGAGGAACTCCGCACCCTCCTCGCGTCGCTCTCGACGGAGGAGGGCCCCGTGCTGCTCCTCCTCGACGACGCCGAGCGCTGGGACGACACCGACCAGGCGCTGATGAGGCTGGTCTCGTCGGGTCGCCCGGGACTCTGCGTCGTGCTGGCCGGCCGGTCGAGCGAGCTCCGCAGCCATTTCGGGAACTGGACGAAGAAGGCGGCGGCCTCCCGCTGCGTGCTGCTGCTCCAGCCCGACGTCGACAACGACGGCACTCTCCTCGGCGCGCAGATCCCGCGGCGCTTCCCCGTCCCGCCCACGGTGGGCCGGGGCTTCGTCAGCCTCGACGGCGAGATCCACTTCGTGCAGTCGGTCTCGCCGACGCCGGCGGACGGCGGCTGATCAGCGCCCTCGGGCGGGTGATCGCGCCTCCGCCACCGAGTCGATCGGCGCGTCCTCCTCGAGAGCGCTCCGATCACTCCGAGACGCACCGATGGAGGTGCGCGGAGGAAGGAGCGCGGAGACGACGAGCACGTCCCGCCCCCGCTCGCCGGAGCACGCAGGGGCGGGACGGCCGGTCAGCTCCCTCCGCCGGCGGCGAAGATGTTCTGCGAGATCGTCGCCAGCTGGCTGCGCAGCTCCTCGAGCTCCTGCTTGGCCTTCTCGAGGGCCGACTTCGTCTCCGGCCAGGTCGACGAGCGGAACTGCGAGGCCAGCGGACCGTCCCAGACGTTCGGATCGGACAGTGTCCGCCCCTGTGCGTCGAGGCGGCTGATCTGATCGGCGAGGCCGCCGTTGACGATCGACTGGATCTGCTGGATCGCGGACTTCGCCTCGTCGGTCGAGAGAACACGTGACATGGATCGCACCTTTCTACCCCTGCGGACGGGACCGTCCCGCCCGCTCCCCACTCCACCGTGGTTTCATGAGGATGTCTCGTCATGGTAGGAGGCGAGACCGCGCAGACGGCGCGCATGGCGTCGACGGCGCGACACTGGCGCGAGAGGTCGACTCACTCGCGAGTGGTGATCGCGAAGGGACTGCTCGAGAGGTCCGAGAACGCGCCCACTCGGGCGCGCAGCTCGCAGGACGGAGTCACCGTGAGGGCGGTCACCGTCAGCCCGTCGGACGACACGGCGACCGCGCCGCTGCAGCCGTCACTGAACCGCACGCCCTCCACTCCGCCCGCGATCGCGTCGAGCATGCTGCTCGCCGGCGCGGACGACGGCGTCGCCAGCAGGGGATTCACGGGGTCCGCCCCGCTCGGCCAGACCGGCACCAGCGTCACCGGCAGCGGGGTCCGGCCGACCGTCCGCGCGGGAGTCTCGATCCGCACATCCCGCAGCCGCTGCACGGGATACGCCGTCCCGGTGACCGCAGGGTCGGCCACCGCCTGTGCCGTCGCTGATGCGGCCGCCGCGAGCCACCCGTCCAGGGCGCTCTGCTCGGCCACCGCGATCGGCACGGTCGCCGTGACGTCGACGATCCCCTGCGCCGGGACGTGCAGGTCCGTCAGGCTCCAACCGCAGCCGACCCCGACTCCGGTGACGCTCGGCCGGTTGCGCACCGCCGTCACTCCGGACCAGCTGGCCGCGGGGCACGCCGCCGCGGCGTCCGGGCCCGGCAGCACCTCGAGGAAGGACCCCGAGAGGGGCGCGCTCTGGGCGGAGTAGGAGATCTCGACGACCACGGCCCGTCGCTCCGCGTCCCAGGTGGCCGATCGCGTCACTCCGAGGCCCGTCGGCAGCGGCCGGTCCTGCTGCCGGGCCGACAGGTCGGCATCCGGTGCCGAGGCCCGTGCTCCGCCGCCGCGCGGCTGGACGGCGAGGAGCACCGCCCCGATGAGCAGGACGCCGGCGCCGAGGGCGGCGAGGATCATCCGCAGACGTCCGCCGCGCCCCCGCCGAGCTGGAGCCTCGAACGGCCGTTCCGCCAGGCGCAGCTCGCGGCGCGGCACCGGGCGGAGCACGGTCGCCTGCGACGACGGGCCGAGCTCGGGAGCGGGCCCCTCCTCCACCGGCTCCGACGACATCTCCACCGCCATCCCGCGGAGGACCGTGCCCGGGCGCTCGGCCTCCTCGAACTCCGCCGCGCCCGCCGCGCGCGGCAGCGCCGGCAGCCCGGCCAGCGCCGGGGAGAGGCGTCGCAGGATCCCCGCCGCCTCCGCAGCCGTCGGCCGCGACGCCGGATCCTTCGCGAGCATCCGGTCCAGGAGCGACGCGAGCCGCGGCGGCAGATCCAGCGGCGGCGGGAGCATCGCGACGTGCCGGTAGGCGACCGCGACATCGGCGCCGGGGCCGGCGAACGGGGTCCGGCCGCACAGCAGCTCGTAGAGCAGGATCCCCGTCGAGTAGACGTCGCTCGGCGGGCCGGCCGCTCCGGTGGCGAGCATCTCGGGCGAGAGGTACTCCGGCGTCCCGATGACACCCGTCGTCGCGCGCGGCCCCTCGGCGACCACGTGAGCGATGCCGAAGTCGGAGACGCGGACGGCGGAGCCCGCATCGTCCGCACCCTCCGCGAGCAGGACGTTGTCGGGCTTCACGTCCCGGTGGACCGTGCCGATCGCATGCGCGGCGGCGAGAGCGTCGAGGATCGAGGCCGCCACGGGCAGCGCATCGACCGCCGGGAGGGTGCCCTCGTCCCGCAGCAGCTCCCGCAGCGGTCCACCGCCGACGAGCTCCATCACGATCCCGAGCGTCTCCCCCTCCACGACGAGGTCGAGCACCTCCACGACGTGCGGGTGCCGCAGACGGGTGAGCACCGACCTCTCACGGACGAACCGCTCGACCAGGCCCGCGTCGTGCACGTGCTCACCGCGGAGGAGCTTCGCCGCGCGGTCCGGCCCCTGCGCGTCGGCGACGCGCCACACCTCGCCCGCGGCACCCGAGCCGATCCGCTCGAGCAGGCGGTAGCGCGCCCCTAGCGGATCCCCGGCACTCCTCGCCATGCCGCCTCCCGATCCGAGCTTCCGTCATCTTCGAGAGGAAACATAGCGGAGACCGCTCGGGCGGATCAGCGGTGGCGCATCGGCCTGATCAGAACCCCTCGTTGGCGCGCGGTGCGTAGTCGGCGCCCAGCGCCTCCAGCTCGTCGGCGGTCAGCTCCACGTCCAGCGACGCGACCGCATCGTCGAGGTGGTGGAGCTTCGTGGCTCCGACGATCGGAGCGGTGACCGCCTCCTGCTGCCGGACCCAGGCGAGCGCCACCTGCGCACGGGGCACGCCGCGCTGCTCGGCGATGCGTGCGACGGTCGCGACGGTCCGCCGGTCGGCCTCCTCCTGCTGGCGGTAGAGGGTGCCGCCGAAGACGTCGGTCTCGGTGCGCGCCGTGGTCTCGTCCCAGTCGCGGGTGAGCCGGCCCCGGGCGAGCGGCGACCACGGGATCACGCCGACTCCCTGGTCGACGCAGAAGGGGTGCAGCTCGCGCTCGTCCTCGCGCTGGATCAGGTTGTACTGGTCCTGCATCGAGACGAACCGCGTCCAGCCGCCCAGATCCGCGGTGTACTGCGCCTTCGCGAACTGCCACGCCCACATGCTCGAGGCGCCGATGTAGCGCGCCCTGCCCGAGCGGACGACGTCGTGGAGCGTCTCCATCGTCTCCTCGATCGGCGTCTCGGGGTCCCAGCGGTGGATCTGGTAGAGGTCGACGTAGTCCGTGCCGAGACGCCGGAGGCTGTCGTCGATCGCGCTGAGGATGTGCCGCCGCGAGAGGCCGCCGCCGTTGGGGCCGGGGCGCATCCGCCCGTGGACCTTCGTGGCGATCACGACCTCCTCGCGGACCGCGAAGTCCGCGAGCGCCCGGCCGACGAACTCCTCGCTCGTGCCGTCGGAGTAGACGTCCGCCGTGTCGAACGTGGTGACGCCGAGCTCCAGCGCCCGCCGGAGGAAGGTCCGCGACTCCTCCTCGCCCATGCTCCAGCCGTGGGCACCGCGGTCGGGAGCGCCGAAGCTCATGCAGCCGAGGACGATCGAGGAGATCTGCAGGCCGCTGGAGCCGAGTCGGGTGGAGTCCATGCGCGTCGCTTCCGTGTCGAGGAGGGGGTCCCTCCAGCGTCGCACCCGCGAGCGGCGGCGCGCCAGCCGTCCGGCTACACGGCCGGATCGCGACGAGTGGCGGCGACCACGCTCGGGAGGAACAGCGCGACGACGGCCACCGCGGCCGGCGCCAGCAGCGCCCAGCCGATGTCGGGCACGGCGTACTGGCCCTGGAAGGCGCCGAGCGCCACGGCCATCATCACCAGCTGGATCGTCAGCGCCGACGCGCGCATCCAGCCTCGCCGTCGCACGGCGCCGAGCGTCGTCGCGGCGGCCCAGCACACGGCGATCAGCGCGAGGACGACGATGGCGATCCCGCCGCCGACCGTATCGGCCCGGGTCGTCAGCAGCTCGAGCACGAGCCACGCCGCGACCCCGGCGACGGCGAGCGTCTCGAGGGCCAGGACCGCGATCAGCACCACCAGACCGAGCGGCCGGGAGGCGGTCGGGCGGGGTCCGCGGGACCCGTTCGCGTCAGCGGTCACAGGCACATCCCATCCAGGACTCTTGATTCGGGCTCATCCCCGTGACAGGCTAGTCCAGTTCGTTTCACCGCTCACAGGGTCGTGGGTTTCCGCCGATGTGAACATCCGATCCCGCCGCGCCGTCAGGCACGGGGGCGAGCCGGATGACCAGCACTGGAGCCGGGTGGCCGACGCAGTGCTCGCGCATCGCGTCGAGTGCGCCGGCAAGAACCGAGCGTTCTCCCGTCCACCACCCCGATCCACCCCGCGCTCCAGCACGGGGCCTCGTGGCGTGCGCCGGTGAGGGCGCGGAGGTCGAGTACTGGTCGGGATCGTCGGCGTGGATCGATCATCCCACCCGAACACTGCGTGGTTCCTCCACGCACGCCTTCACACAAGGAGCACCCGCATGGACTGGCGCGACAAGGCCGCTTGCCTCACCGCAGACCCCGAGCTTTTCTTCCCGGTCGGCAACACCGGCCCGGCCGTGGACCAGATCGAGAAGGCGAAGTCGGTGTGCGCACGCTGCACCGTCACCGAGGTCTGCCTCCAGTACGCCCTCGAGACCGGCCAGGACTCGGGCGTGTGGGGCGGCCTCAGCGAGGACGAGCGTCGCGCCCTGAAGCGCCGCGCCGCCCGCGCACGCCGCGCCTCCTAGGCGCACGAGCCGCTCGGCGGCACGAACGACCCCGACCCCCGTCGCCTCTCGGCAGCGGGGGTCGCGTCGTCTCCGGCTTCAGGAGCGGGCGCGCTCCAGCCACCGCAGCGGCACCTCGATGGTGACCTCGGTGCCGCGCCCGACCAGCGTGTGCCAGTCGATGGTGCCGCCGAGCTCGCCCTGGATGAGCGTGCGCACGATCTGCGTGCCCAGACCCGATCCGACCTTGCCCTCCGGCAGCCCGACGCCCGTGTCGCGCACCTTCACCGTGAGCTCGTCATCGCTGCGCGAGGCGACGATCTCCACGTCGCCCTCCCGTCCGGCCAGGCCGTGCTCGACGGCGTTGGTGACCAGCTCGGTCAGGGCGAGGGCGAGCGGAGTCGCGTACTCGCTGGGCAGGTTGCCGAAGCTCCCCGTCAGCTTCGGGTGCACCGTGGTGTTGTGGGTCGAGGCGACCTCGGCGATCAGCAGCAGCACCCGGTCGAAGACCGCGTCGAAGTCGACGTTCTGGTTCAGCCCCTCCGAGAGCGTGTCGTGCACGACCGCGATGGCGGCGACGCGGCGCATCGCCTGCGTGAGCGCCTCCCGGGCGAGGTCGGAGTGGGTGCGCCTGGCCTGGATCCGCAGCAGCGAGGCCACGGTCTGCAGGTTGTTCTTCACTCGGTGGTGGATCTCGCGGATCGTCGCGTCCTTGGTGATGAGCTCCCGCTCCTGGTGGCGCAGCTCCGTCACGTCGCGGCACAGGACGACGGCGCCGACCCGCTCGCCGCGGTCGCGGATCGGGATCGCGCGCAGCGACACCGTCACTCCGCGGGCCTCGATGTCGGTTCGCCACGGCGCCCGGCCGGTCACGACCAGCGGGAGCGACTCGTCGATGACGACCTTCCCCGCGATCAGCTTCGTCGTGACCTCGGCGAGCGACTCCCCCTCGAGCTCGTCGGCGAAGCCGATGCGGTTGAACGCCGAGAGGGCGTTGGGGCTCGCGAACGTGGTGACGCCGTCGACGTCCAGGCGGATCAGGCCGTCGGAGGCGCGCGGCGCCCCGCGGCGAGGACCGGTCGGCGCGCCCAGATCGGGGAAGTCGCCCGAGGCGATCATCGAGAAGAGGTCGTTCGCGCAGTCGTTGAACGTCAGCTCCTGCCGGCTGGGCGTGCGCGTCTCGCTGAGGTTGGTGTGGCGCGTGACGACCGCGATGGGGCGGTCCGTCGTCCCGCCGTCGGAGGCCCCCAGGCGGCGCAGGACGGGCACCGCGCGCACGCGGGTGGGCGTCTCCTCGAACCAGTCCGGGGCGGAGGTGTCGACGATCCGCGCGGTCTCGAACGCCTCGACGACCTGGGCGCGCCACTCCGACTTGATCCTCTGCCCGACGAAGTCGCGGTAGAAGAGCGTCGCCGCGCTGCTGGGGCGCGCGTGGGCGACGGCGACGAAGCTGTCGTCGGCCGTGGGCACCCAGAGCACGATGTCGGCGAAGGCCAGGTCGGCGAGCAGCTGCAGATCGCCGACGAGCAGGTGCAGCCATTCGACGTCCGCTTCGTCGGATCGGCCGTGGGAGAGGACGAGGTCACTGAGGGTCGACACCCGACAAGCCTAGGGCGCGGCCGGGCGGCGCACGCCGGGCTCGCTGTCCACAGCTCGGGACGGTCGACGATTATCCACAGTCTGCGCCTCTGCACTCCATGAGCATCCCTCGACTGCTTCGATGAGGTCGTCCTCGCGTGCCGACCCAGCGCGCCCCGCCCGTCGAGCAGAGAGGTGACCCGGACCCGTGAACAGCTCGTCCTGCCCCAGGAGATCGCCGCATGAGCCTTCCCCTCCACGCCTTCGACTACCGCACCCTCCCCCTCGACCCCGAGGCGGCCGTGGAGCGGCTCACCATCGCGGAGTTCTTCGCCCCGCAGCCTGCGACCCGCGCGGAGCTGCCCAAACCGGAGCCCCTGCTCGCCCGGCTCACGCACCTCGTGATCGAGATCCTCGAGGGCTCGCGCGAGATCGACCAGATCGCGCGGTGGCTGAGCGACGAGGTCTACCACCACCTGCAGAAGCGGGTCGTGCTCGCGGCCCGCGCCCGCAGCCTGCGGAAGCGGACGGCGCAGCGCGTCCCGTTCACGGTCGGACGGGTGATCGTCACGGAGCCGCGGGACGGTGTCGTCGAGGGAGTCGTGCTGGTGCATCACCGCGCACGGAGCCGGGCCGTCGCGATCCGGCTCGAAGGCACGGACGCGCGCTGGCGTGCCACCGCGATCAACGTGCTGTGAGGAGCGGGTCAGCGCTCCCGGGCGGCCGCACCGGCCGGGAGCACGATCTCCACTCCCCTGTCGCGCAGGGCCTCCACGCTCCGGGGGCGTCGGTGACGAGATGATCCGCGCGACCGAGCTCCGCGACCTCCTCGGGGACGGCTTCACCGCCGCCGACTACGACCGCGTCGGCGGACTCCCTCCCCAGCCCTGCTCGCAAGCGGTGTGCGCAGCGGTGGAGTCGGCGCTCGAGGCCAGCTGCGTCCCCGGGCTCGCCCTCGAGACGGACCGGCCGACGACGATCGGCCTCGGCGACACCTTCGCCGGCGGCTTCGTCTCGGCCCTCGCGCGCGGCGAGTCCTGATGGCGGGCGAGGCGGGCTCCGAGCCTCCGCAGGAACGCCGACGGCCCCGGATACCCGCTGCTGCGGGACCGGGGCCGTCGGCGTCGTCCGGGGAGGACTCAGCGGCGCTTGGACTGCGCGCGCCGCTCCTCGCGGTTGGCGGGGGCGTCCGAGCCGCCCGGCTTCTGGCCGAAGGCGCCGGTCGTCGGAGTCTCCTCCGCCTCGCCCTCGGGGAGCGCCTTGCGGGCCTCCTCGGCGCGGGCCTTCGCGGTGGCCGCCTGCTGCACCTGTCCGCGCTGGTTGCGGACCTCGACGCCGCCGGTGTCGCTCGGGGCCGAGTAGCTGAGCTTCTCGGCCGGAGCGACCGGCTGAGCGAGGCCCTTGGCCGCGACTCCGGCGACCTCGCCCTGCTTCTGGGTCACCTCGACCTCGAGGTTGAAGAGGAAGCCGACGGTCTCCTCGCGGATCTGCCCCATCATCTGCTGGAACAGAGCGAAGCCCTCGCGCTGGTACTCGACCAGCGGATCGCGCTGGGCCATCGCGCGCAGGCCGATGCCGTCCTTGAGGTAGTCCATCTCGTAGAGGTGGTCGCGCCAGCGGCGGTCGATCACCGAGAGCACCACACGGCGCTCGAGCTCTCGCATGGCGGGAGAGCCCAGCTGCTCCTCGCGGCGCTGGTAGGCGAGCTGCGCGTCCGAGAGGATCTCGCGGCGCATGAACTCCTTGTTGATGCGGCCGCGACTGCCCGCCTCCTGCACCACCTCGTCGATGGTGAGGCTGATCGGGTACAGCGTCTTCAGCTCGGTCCAGAGGGCGTCGAAGTCCCAGTCGTCGCCGTTGCCGTCGCCGGTGTGCACCTCGAGGATCTCGTCGATCACGTCGACGAGGAACTTCTGGGTGCGCTCGTGCAGGTCGTCGCCCTCGAGGATGTGGCGGCGGTCCGAGTAGATCGCCTCGCGCTGGCGGTTGAGGACGTCGTCGTACTTGAGGACGTTCTTGCGGATCTCGGCGTTGCGGGCCTCGACCTGCGACTGGGCGCTGCGGATGGCGCGCGAGACGACCTTCGACTCGATGGCGATGTCGTCCGGGACGTTGCCCCGGCCCATGAGCGCCTCGGCTGCGCCGGAGTTGAACAGGCGCATGAGGTCGTCGGTGAGCGAGAGGTAGAAGCGGCTCTCCCCCGGGTCGCCCTGGCGCCCCGAGCGTCCGCGGAGCTGGTTGTCGATGCGGCGCGACTCGTGGCGCTCGGTGCCGAGCACGTAGAGGCCGCCGGCGGCCTGGACCTTCTCGGCCTCCTCGCCCACCTTCTCCTTGACGGCGGCGAAGACCTCGTCCCACGCGGCCTCGTACTCCTCCGGAGTCTCGGAGGGGTTCAGGCCCTTGGCCGTCATCTCGGAGACCGCGAGGAACTCGGCGTTGCCGCCGAGCATGATGTCGGTGCCTCGACCGGCCATGTTGGTCGCGACGGTGACGGCGCCGAGGCGGCCGGCCTGGGCGACGATGGCCGCCTCCCGCGCGTGGTTCTTGGCGTTCAGGACCTCGTGGCGCACGCCCTTCTTGGCGAGCAGGCGCGAGAGGTACTCGCTCTTCTCGACGCTGGTCGTGCCGACGAGGACCGGCTGCCCGGCCGCGTGGCGCTCCGCGATGTCCTCGACGACCTGGGCGAACTTGACCTGCTCGTTCTTGTAGACGAGGTCGGCGTTGTCGATGCGCTGCATCTTGCGGTTCGTCGGGATCGGGACGACGCCGAGCTTGTAGGTCGACATGAACTCGGCGGCCTCGGTCTCGGCCGTTCCGGTCATGCCGGAGAGCTTCGCGTAGAGGCGGAAGTAGTTCTGGAGCGTGACGGTGGCCAGTGTCTGGTTCTCGGCCTTGACCTGCACGCCCTCCTTCGCCTCGATGGCCTGGTGGATGCCCTCGTTGTAGCGGCGTCCGGCCAGGATGCGGCCGGTGTGCTCGTCGACGATCAGGACCTCGCCGTTCAGCACGACGTAGTCCTTGTCCTTCTTGAACAGCGCGCGCGCCTTGATGGCGTTGTTGAGGAACGAGATCAGCGGGGTGTTCGCCGACTCGTAGAGGTTGTCGATGCCGAGGTAGTCCTCGACCTTCTCGATGCCGGGCTCGAGGACGCCGACGGTGCGCTTCTTCTCGTCGACCTCGAAGTCCTCGCCCTCGTCGAGGCGCTTGGCGAGGTTGGCGAACTCCGCGAACCAGCGGTTCGCCTCGCCCGAGGCCGGTCCGGAGATGATCAGCGGGGTGCGGGCCTCGTCGATGAGGATCGAGTCGACCTCGTCGACGATGGCGTAGAAGTGGCCGCGCTGGACCATGTCCTGCGCCTGCCACGCCATGTTGTCGCGGAGGTAGTCGAAGCCGAACTCGTTGTTCGTGCCGTAGGTGATGTCGGCCGAGTACTGCTCGCGGCGCTGCTCCGGGGTCTGGCCCGAGAGGATCACTCCGGTCGTCATGCCGAGGGCGCGGAATACGCGCCCCATCAGCTCGGACTGGTACGACGCGAGGAAGTCGTTGACCGTGACGATGTGCACGCCGCGGCTGGCGATCGCGTTGAGGTAGGCCGGGAGGGTCGCGACGAGCGTCTTGCCCTCTCCGGTCTTCATCTCGGCGATGTTGCCCAGGTGCAGGGCGGCGCCGCCCATGAGCTGCACGTCGAAGTGGCGGAGGCCGAGCGTCCGGCGCGAGGCCTCGCGGACGGCGGCGAACGCCTCCGGCAGCAGGTCGTCGAGGGACTCGCCGTTCGAGTAGCGCTCGCGCAGCTCGACGGTCTCGTTCTTCAGCTCCTCGTCGCTGAGGTGCGTGAAGTCCTCTTCGAGGGCGTTGACGGCCTTCGCGTAGTTCTCGAGGCGACGGATGACCCGCCCCTCCCCGACGCGAAGGACCTTTTCGAGGACAGAGGCCACGGGGTACTCCAAAAAAGTAGAAGACAGGAGTCGCGCGCCGGAGCGCGGACCGCGACCAGCCTAGCCGGGGCGGGCGGCGAGCGGTCGGGGCGACGCGTCCGCCCTGGGCGGACTCCCTGCCTGGGCACGGGGAGGGCCCCGGAGCGGATGCTCCGGGGCCCGGGGTCGGATCTCAGCCGGCGGCCTGCTCGGCGAGCTCGTCGGCCTCGTCGCCGAGGCCGATCACGCCGTAGTCCCAGCCCTTGCGGCGGTAGACCACGCTCGGGCGGTTCGTGTCGGAGTCGATGAAGAGGTAGAAGTCGTGTCCGACCAGCTCCATGTAGTCAACGGCGTCGTCGACGGTCATCGAGACGGAGGCGAAGACCTTCTTGCGGATGACGACGGGGCAGTACGGCTCCTCGACCTCGTCCTCCACCGGCTCCGGCGCCTCCTGCACGGGGATGACGCCCGTGCTCAGCTGCTCCAGCACCGCCGCGTCGGCAGGCTGGATGGCGACGACGCTGAAGTCGTCGGCGGCCGCGTCGCGGAGCGAGGTCGGCCGATGCTGGCCCCGATGGACCTTCTTCCGGTCCTTGGCGCGTCTCACCCGTTCGAGCAGCCGGCCGATGGCGACGTCGAACGCCGCGTACTTGTCGGCTCCGCTCGCCTCGGCCCGGACCACGGGCCCCTTGCCGATCAGCGTCAGCTCCACGCGGTCGCCGCCGGCCGAGCCCTTGCCCTCGGCGTGCCTGCTCGCCTTGATCTCGAGTGCGAGAGCACGATCGGCGAGGTGCGCCACCTTGTCCGACTTCTCCGTCGCGTACGCGCGGAAGCGATCGGTGATGTCGATGTTGCGTCCTGTGATGTCGATGTCCATGACAACCTCCCAGTCGAGTACGGCGTGCCGCCTTTCTCCGGGGCGGACCGTTCACGCCGTGCCCCCACCGTAGACCCCGGCCACCGGATCGTCACCGGGAGTTCGTCCGGATTCTGCTGCTACGTTCCCTCTTCGTTGCGCGGTGCCGGCCAGGGCCGCCGCGGCCCGGACCGTCCCGCCGGCCGCACGCACGGCGCGCCGGAGCTCGAGCAGGGTCGCGCCGGAGGTGACCACGTCGTCGACGAGGACCACCGGCGGCCACGACGAGAGCGGACGGCGGGCGCGGAACGCCCCGTCGAGGTTGCCGCGCCGCTCGATGCGGCCGAGCCCGACCTGGTCGCGGACCATCCGCGACCGCCGGAGAGGACGCGCCGCCCGCCCTCCCGCCGCGGCGACCAGCTGCGCGACGGGATCGGCGCCCCGCCGCACGCGGCCGAGCCAGGAGCCGGGCGGGACGACCAGGATCGCGGGGCTGCCGGCGAGCGCCGCGCCGAGGGCCGGACGCAACAGCGCGCCGAGCGGGGCGAGGCAGGCCGTGCGGCCCTCCTCCTTCAGCGCGACGACGAGGCGGCGCACCGTGCCCTCGTACGGGGCACCGGTGACGACGAGGAGCGGATCGTCCGGCGGCCCGACGACGCGGGTCAGCAGGCAGGCCGAGGCGGCCGCGTCGGCCGAGCAGTCCGGACAGGGCGCCCGGCTCGTCGGCTCTCCGCAGGCGGGGCACTCCAGCGGGAGGAGGACGGCGAGGGCGTCGAGCAGGTGATCGGAGAGCATGCCTCCACGTTCGCCGTCCGGGCCGCGGCGCGGGGGGTGGATCCGTCGGATCGGGACGATCCGCCTGCCCGACGCGCCTGGGGAGGAGCATCCGGAGCGCGCCGCCGTCGGAAGGGCTCGTCGCCGCCGACAGGACCGGTCAGGACCCCATGCCGGTCTGCGCCGCGAGCAGCCGGATGTCCGTCGCGGTCGTCTGCCAGGCCGAGCCCCGCTGCTGCCGGAGCTCCCCGCCCTCGGCGAGGATGCGGATCTGGGTCGAGGTGTTGCCCGCGGCGATCTGGACCGTGCCCGTCGTCGTGCCGAGCGCCGTGGCGCCTCCGCCGAGCAGGTTCATCGTGACGGCGTCCTCCCCCGTCGAGCCGCGCACGACCGACACCACGTCGAGCTCGTCCGTCCAGGCCGCGGCGACCGCGGTCCCCAGGGTCGAGCGGAGGACGACCGGCTCGCCGACCGCCACCGGGTCGCCGTCCCGGGAGCGGGTGATGCCGGCCACCAGCACCGTGGCCTGCTGCCCGTCCTGGGCGAGCGCCAGCATCCGGGTGCCGTCGCGCGACACGGCGATCGAGGCGAGCGACTCGACCTCGCTCCAGGCCGTCGCGACCTGCATCGAGCGCGAGCCGTCCGCGGAGTACGCCACCAGCTGCCCGGGCGAGGCCGACGGCACCGACCAGACGTACCCGAGCGGATCGATGGACGGCGCGACGAGGCCCGACCGCGCGTCGAGGAGGACGTCGGCACCGTTGGGCTCCACGAGGCTCACGCCCGCGGCGGTGAGCACGGCGGCCGATGCGTCCGAGTCGGCCCCGCGCTGCTCGCCGAGGACCGCGGCCCGCGGCTGCAGCGCCTCGATCCGATCCGAGATCCCGAGGCCGGCCAGCCCGGAGGAGCCGAGGAATCCGAAAGCGTCGTCGGTCAGCACGAGCGGCCGGGTGTCGACGCGGGGCGAGGTCGGCAGCCCGGTGACCTCGGAGGGGACGTCGATCGGGTTCTGCTCGACGGAGAGCGCGACTCCGGTGACGTTCGAGACGTTCGCGAGGCTCCGGTTCAGCTGCAGCGCCATCAGCCGCCACTGCGCCGGATCGGCCTCGAGAGCGGCCGGGTTCAGGTCGACCACGGCGCGCTGCGACTCGACCGGGACGGTCTCGGCCGCCAGCGTCGTCCCGGTCGGGAAGGCCGACACGACGGCGGCGGAGTCCCGCAGCCACGGCGTGGGGCCGCGCAGCAGCTCGGTGACGATCGTGGTGCTGGTGGAGCTGTCGGCGCGCGAGGCGAACCAGCGCAGGTCCGGCACGAGGTACTGGTATCCGGGGTCGAAGAAGTAGAGCGCGTGCGTCGAGAAGACCTGCTCGAAGGTGGTGCGGTCGATCACCACGCCGCTCGGCGGCGCGCTGATGCGCCACTCGCCGTTCTCCTGGACGAAGCCGTAGTCGAGGGTCAGGCCGGCCGTGGTGGCGACGTCGGTGTAGACGCCCGTCGCGTCGACCTCGGCGACGGGCGTGATCGTCAGCGAGAGCGTGGATCCCGACTGCGGCGAGGCGGAGCGCTGGCCCTCGTCGACCGTCACGTGCTCGCCCGGCGTCCAGTCGGCTCCGGTGGAGAGGAACTCGCGGGCGATCTTGTAGTTGTTCTGCGGGCTCGACGCGGCGTCGATGAAGCCGGTCAGGATGTCGCGCTGCGACGCACCGACGGCGGGTCCCGACGGGAGGAAGTCGTACTGGAGGTCCTGCGGCGCGGTGTCGGGCCGTCCGACTCCGACGTCGCCGTCCCGCGGGATGCCGGCGCACCCGGCCAGCCCGAGCGCGAGCAGCGCGGCGGCCGCGACGGCGCGGAGGACGCCGCGCCTCACGGGAGCACCCCCGCGGCCCCGACCGGAGGAGCCTGCAGCGGCGGGAGGACGATCGGGCCGCTGTAGGCCTGCTCGCCCGCGTCGACCGGGGGCAGCGGGAGCGGCGAGGCCTCGATCCGCTCGCCGCGGTGGCGGGGCACGGTCAGGCGGAAGCAGGCGCCGCGATCGGGCACTGACCAGACCTGCAGCCAGCCGTGGTGCAGGGCGGTGTCCTCCTGCGCGATGGAGAGGCCGAGGCCGGTGCCGCCGAGCGTGCGGCGGCGGGACGGGTCGGCGCGCCAGAAGCGGTCGAAGACGCGCACCACCTCCTCGCTGCTCATGCCGTGCCCGTAGTCGCGCACCGCGAGGGCGACCGCGCTGGCGTTGCTGTCGACAGTGACGACGACCTCGCGGCCGTCGCCGTGCTCGATCGCGTTGCCCAGCAGGTTGCGGACGATCCGGCGGATGCGGCGCGGATCGAGGTCGGCGTCGAAGTAGCCGCCCGGGGCGGAGAGAGTGAGCCGGGAGCCGTTCGCCTCCGCGATCCCGCGCATCGCCTCGATCTCGTCGCCGGCCAGCTTCACCAGGTTGACCGGCTCGAGCTCGAGCTCGGCCGATCCCGCGTCGTGGCGGGAGATCTCGAGCAGGTCGGCGAGGAGGCTCTCGAAGCGGTCGATCTGGCTGTGCAGCAGCTCGACCGTGCGCTCGGCGACCGGGGCGAAGTCCTCGCGCTGGTCGTACAGCACGTCCCCGGCCAGCTTCATCGTCGTCAGCGGCGTCCGGAGCTCGTGCGAGACGTCCGAGACGAAGCGCTGCTGGACCTGGCTGAGCGTCGCGAGCTCGCTGATCCGGTCCTGCAGGCTGTCGGCCATGCCGTTGAACGACCGGGCGAGGGTCGCGATCACGTCCTGGCCCCGCTCGGGGATCCGCACGTCGAAGTCGCCGGCGGCGAGGCGCTGGCTCGTCTCGGCCGCGACCCGGACCGGGGCGACGACGATCCGCACGACGACCCAGCTGACCGCTCCGATCAGCAGGATGAGCAGGATCCCCGCCACGTTGAGCACCTGCTGCACGAACTGGAGCGTGCGCTCCGCGTCCGCGAGGGAGTAGCCGATGTACAGCTCGTAGCGCCCGGCCGAGCTCGGCAGCTCGAGGGTCGAGCCGACGAGGATGCCGGGCTGCTGCTGACCGGAGGCGTCGAGCGTCACCGACTGCCAGTACTGCCCGTCGGAGCCCGCCTGCACCCGCTCGCGCAGCGCGTCGCTGATCACGCCGTTCTGCAGCTCGCGGTTGTAGATGTCCTGAGGCGCCAGCGAGGACGCCTCCTGGTCGGGCGAGCGCACGACGGCGATCAGCGCGGAGGAGGAGGCGTCCCGGACGGCGGTGCGCACCGAGCTCATCACCTCCTCCATGTCCTGGCGGGTGGAGACGGTGGCGGCGTCGAGGTATCCCTGCGCGGCCCGGGTCGCGCGCGACGTGTCGCCCGTGACCTGCGTCAGCCGCGACTGGAACAGGTTGTCGCTGATGCTGTACGAGAGGTAGACGCCGGTCGAGCCGATGGCGATGCCGCTGAGCAGGACCGTGATCGCGACCGCGCGGAACTGCAGCGACGTGCGCCACACCCCGAGCACGCGGCGGGGCCACCGGCGCACGTCGGGAGCGGCGAGGCGGGGCACGGTCAGCCCGGGAGGACGGCGCCGGCGCGGTAGCCGACGCCGCGCACGGTCATCACGATGCGGGGGTCGTCCGGGTCCTTCTCGACCTTGGCGCGCAGGCGCTGGACGTGCACGTTCACGAGGCGGGTGTCGGCCTTGTAGTGGTAGCCCCAGACCTGCTCGAGCAGCATCTCGCGGGTGAAGACCTGCTGGGGCTTGGAGGCGAGGGCGAGGAGGAGGTCGAACTCGAGCGGGGTCAGGCCGATGCGCGTCTCGCCGCGGCGGACCTCGTGGCCGGCGACGTCGAGGCTCAGGTCCCCGACCTGCAGCACCGCGTTCGCGGCGGCGGTGGCGGGACGCAGGCGCGTCCTGATCCGCGCGACGAGCTCCTTGGGGTCGAACGGCTTGACCATGTAGTCGTCGGCGCCGGACTCGAGGCCCTGCACGACGTCGGAGGTGTCGGACTTGGCCGTCAGCATGATGACGGGGACGCCGGACTCGGCGCGGATCGCGCGGCACACCTCGATCCCGTCGATCCCGGGCAGCATCAGGTCGAGCAGGACCAGGTCCGGCCGGGCCCGCCGGAAGGCCTCGAGGGCGCCTGAGCCGTCCGCGCAGAAGGAGACGTCGTACCCGTCGGCGCGCAGGACGATGCCGATCATCTCGGCCAGGGCGGCGTCGTCGTCGACCACCAGAATGCGCGCGCTCATCGGTCTGCTCTTCCTCGTCTCGGGTCGCGCCCGCCCACGGCGCGCACGGTGACCCGACCCAGGCTAACCGACGCACCTCTCCGCGGGCGGGGAGCGGGCTCTGCGGGCTAAGGGGGTCCGCTCGGGGGAGGACCCCGCCCGCACGCCTGTGACAGCATGGAGGGGATGACCGACGCAGCTCAGTGGCCCCCGCCCGCAGGGCGTCCGGACGACGCGGCCGTCCCGGCGCAGGACGGCGACCGGCGCAGGCCGCTGCCCGCTCCCGTCGCCCCGGCCTGGTCGCCCGCGCCGCCGAGCGCAGGCCCCGTACCACCCGCTCCCGCCGGGGGCTCCTGGTCGCCCGCCGGCGCCGGCCCCTGGTCGCCCGGACGCCCAGCGCCCGGCTGGACTCCCCCGCCCAAGCCCGGTCTCGTGCCGCTGCGCCCGCTCGGCTTCGGCACCCTGCTCGGCGCCCCGTTCCAGGTCCTCCGCCGCAGCCCCCGCACGACCCTGGGCGTCGCCCTGCTGGTGCAGGGCCTCGGGTCGGTGCTCGCCCTGGCGGTCTACGGCTTGATCGCGGTGCTCGCCGTCGGGCGCATCGCGCAGGCGGAGTCCGCCGACCGCGACGCCGTCGGCGCGGGCTCCCTCGCGGTCGTGGTCCTGGCCGCCCTCATCCCCCTCGCCGTCTCGCTCGCCAGCGGCGCTCTCGTGCAGGGCGTGGTCGTGCTCGAGGTCACCCGCGGCGTCCTCGGCGAGCGGGCGACCTTCCGACAGCTGCTCGCCCGGCTGCGGGGCCGCTTCTGGGCGCTGATCGGCTGGACGGTCCTGCAGGGCGTCGGCTACCTCCTCCTGGTGCTCCTCGCCGTGGCGCTCGCCGTGCCGCTGTTCGTCATCGGAGCGATGGACGGGACGTCGAGCGCGATCGTCGGCGGGATCCTGGTGCTCGTCGGCTCCGGCCTGGTCGCCCTCGCGCTGGGGGTCTGGCTGTCGACGAAGCTCGCCCTGGTTCCGAGCCTGATCGTCGTCGAGCGGCTGCCGCTGCGCCGTGCGGTGGCGCGCTCCTGGCGGCTGGTGGCGGGCGGCTTCTGGCGCACCTTCGGCGCGCTCGCGCTGATGACCGTGATCATCCAGGTCGCCGGCCAGATCGTGGCCACGCCGTTCAGCCTGCTCATCCCGATCGCCGGCGCCCTGATCGCCCCGACCGACCCGGACGCGCAGCTCGTCACCTCGCTCGTGGTGACGATCGCCTCCGTCGCCGTGGGCTTCGTGATCGGCGCCGTCGGCACCGTGCTCCAGTCGGCCGTGACGGGCCTCGTCTACCTCGACCGACGGATGCGCCGCGAGGGCTTCGACCTGGTGCTGATGCGCCACGTCGAGGAGCGCGCGGCGGGCCGCCCCTCCCCCGATCCCTTCCCCGTGCCGGAGCGCCCGTGATCCTCGCCGCGGCCCCTCTCGAGCCCGACGCGGAGCAGGCGCGCCGACTCCTCCTCGAGGAGCTCGCCGACCCGCGCTACCGGGCGGCCGAGCCGACCCTCTTCGACCGGGTGGTGCAGGCGGTGCGCGACTGGTTCGCCTCCCTCACGCTGCAGGGCGACGGCCCGCCGGTGCCGATCGCCGCCGTGATCGGCGTGCTGGTGCTGGTGGCGCTCGTGGTCGCCGCGCTCGTCATCGCGGGACGGCCCCGCGCCGGTCGCCGCAGCACCGTCACGGGAGCGGTGCTCGCCGACGACGACACCCGCTCGGCCGCGATCCTCCGCTCGCTCGCCGAGGCCGCGGCCGCCCGCGGGGACTGGGACGAGGCGCTCGTCGAGCGCTTCCGCGCCCTGGTGCGCTCCCTCGACGAGCGGACCGTCCTGCGGGTCTCGCCCGGCACGACCGCGCTCGGCCTGGCGTCGCGCGCCTCTGCGGCCTTCCCCTCCTCCGCCGCCGCGCTGCGCCGCACGGCAGACGACTTCGACCGCGTGCGCTACCTCGGGCAGCCCTGCGGCCCGGCCGAGTACGAGCGGGTCGCGGCTCTGGACCGCGAGCTCGCCGCGGCCTCGCCGGTCCTGGACGCCCTGGCGGCGCCCCGGTGAGCGCCGACACGGTCTCCAGCCCGACCCTCGGCGCGCTGCTGCGCCGCGGACGGGTGTGGGTGCTCCTGCTCGTGATCGTCGCGGTCGGCACTCTGCTGCTCACCGTCGCGACCGGGACCCGGGTGGTCGCCCCGGACCTCGACGTCGACAGCGCGACCCCGGACGGCGCCCGCGCGCTCGCCCAGGTGCTGCGCGATCAGGGCGTCGAGGTCGTCCGCGCCGACGACCTGGACTCCGCTCTCGCCGCCTCCTCCCCGGACGCGACACTGCTCGTCGACGACCCGGACGTGGCCCTCGACGAGGCCCAGTACCGCCGGCTCGCCCGCGCCTCGGCATCGCTCGTCCTGGTGACCCCGGGAGGAGCCGCGCTCGACGCCCTGCTGCCGGACGTCCGCTTCGCCGGCTCCCCGGCCGGCGACGGCCCCTTCCGCGCCGAGTGCCCGCTCCCGGCGGCCGAGCGCGCCGGGACGCTCCCCGCCGGAGGGAGCACGTACCGGATCCTCGACGACGGCGACGCGGTCGGCTGCTTCCCCTCGGGCGACGACGGCTTCCTGCTCGTGAGCACCGGGTTCCCGCAGGGCGCCGACGTCACCGCGATCGGCGACGCCGACCTCCTCCGCAACGGCACCATCGGCCAGGACGGCCGCGCCGCTCTCGCACTCGGACTGCTCGGCGGTGAGGACCGGCTGGTCTGGTACCGCGCCGGAGCCGCCGACTCGGCGAGCACCGCCCCTGCACCCGCCGACCTCGCCCCCGGCTGGGTGACTCCGGCTCTCCTGCTGCTGGTGGCCGTGTTCGTCGCCTCCGCCGTCTGGCGCGGCCGCCGGCTCGGCCCGCTCGCGGTCGAGCCGCTGCCGGTCGTCGTGCATGCGAGCGAGACGGCCCGCGGCCGCGCGCGGCTCTACGCGCGCGGAGCCCTGCGGCCCCGCGCCCTCGACGCACTGCGCATCGGCACCCTCCGGCGGACGGCCGCGCTTCTGGGACTCGCTCCGGCGACCGGGGTCGACGAGATCGTCGCCGTCGCCGCCGAGCGCCTCGGCCGCGATCAGGCCGCGCTGCGCCGGCTGCTCGTCGACGACCTGCCGGGCGACGACGCCGCCCTCGTGGCCGCCTCCGACGAGCTCCTCCGCTTCGAGAGCGCGCTCCGCGCCGCCCTCTCCCCGACGACCGCCCGACGACCGGAAGGCCCCTCCCGATGAGCGACACCACCCCCTCCGCCCGCGACGGAGCGCCGGTCTCCGACGACGACCTGCGCGCCGAGCTCGACCGGGTCCGCTCGGAGGTCGGCCGCGCGGTCGTCGGCCAGGACGGCGCCGTCTCCGGGCTCCTGATCGCCCTCCTCGCGGGCGGCCACGTCCTGCTCGAGGGCGTCCCCGGAGTCGCGAAGACGCTGCTCGTGCGCGCCCTGTCCGTCTCGCTCGGCCTCGACACCCGCCGGGTGCAGTTCACGCCGGACCTGATGCCCGGCGACATCACCGGCTCCCTCGTCTACGACGCCTCCACCTCCGGCTTCGCCTTCCGCGAGGGCCCGGTCTTCACGAATCTCCTGCTGGCGGACGAGATCAACCGCACGCCGCCGAAGACCCAGGCCGCGCTGCTCGAGGCGATGGAGGAGCGCCAGGTCAGCGTCGACGGGCGCACCCTGCCTCTGCCGGACCCGTTCCTCGTCGCCGCCACCCAGAACCCGGTCGAGTACGAGGGGACCTACGTGCTCCCGGAGGCCCAGCTGGACCGGTTCCTGCTCAAGCTCGTGCTCGACATCCCGCCGCGCGACGTCGAGGTGGAGGTGCTCTCGCGCCACGCCGCGGGCTTCGACCCGCGCGACCTTGACGCCGCGGGCGTGCGACCCGTGCTCGACGCCGCCCGTCTGCGCGCCGCCCAGGCCTCGGCCCGGCGAGTCGGAGCCGGTCCCGACGTCCTCGGCTACATCGTCGACCTCGCCCGCGCCACCCGCGAGAGCCCGAGCGTCAAGCTCGGCACCAGCCCCCGCGGCTCGACCGCCCTGCTCGCGGCGTCCCGCGCCTGGGCCTGGCTCAACGGCTACGGCTCGATCACCCCCGACCACGTGCAGGCGATGGTCCTGCCCGTGCTGCGCCACCGCATCCAGCTGGAGCCGGAGGCGGAGCTCGAGGGCGTCCGCACCGAGGCCGTCCTGGGCGGGATCCTGCAGCAGGTCCGCGTCCCGGTCTGAGCCGTGCACCTCACCGGACGCAGCGTCCTCGTCCTCCTCGTCGGCCTGGTGCCGGTCGTCCTCCTGGGCGGCCGCCCCGAGGTCGCCTTCGCCGTGCTCGGCCTCTGGCTCCTGGCCTGGGCGGTCCTCGTCGGGATCGACGTCGCGGTCGCGGGCTCGCCCCGGGCCGTGGTGCTCGAGCGGCGGGTGCCGGACCGGGTGCGGCTCGGCGAGAGGGCCGAAGCGACCCTCCTGGTCACGAGCACCGGCCGCAGGAGGATCACGGGGGTCCTCCGCGACGCCTGGGAGCCCTCGGCCGGTGCCCTCGAGACCCGGTCGCCCCTGCGTCTGCCGCCGGGCGAGCGCCGCGCGGTGACCACGGTCCTGGAGCCGATCCGCCGCGGCGAGCGCCGGGCACTCCACGTCACCATCCGCTCCCGCGGGCCGCTCGGGATGGCCGGCCGCCAGGCGACGCGGGCCGCGCCGGCCGTCGTCCGGGTGCTGCCCGCCTTCCGCTCCCGCCGCCACCTGCCCTCGCGCCTGGCGCGGCTGCGTGAGCTGGAGGGGCGGACCAGCGTGATGATCCGCGGCCAGGGGACCGAGTTCGACAGCCTGCGCGAGTACGTCCGCGGCGACGACGTCCGCTCGCTCGACTGGCGGGCGACCGCGCGGCGCCGGGAGCCGGTCGTCCGCACCTGGCGCCCGGAGCGCGACCGGCGCGTGATCGTCGTGCTCGACACGGGCCGCACGTCCGCCGCACGGATCGAGGACGAGCCGCGCCTGGACACGGCGATCGAGGCGTCGCTCCTCCTGGCGGCCCTCGCGGCCTCGGCCGGCGACCGGGTCGACGTGCTCGCGTTCGACCGCACCCGGCGAGCCCGCGTGCACGGCGCGACCGGCACGGAGGTGCTGACCCGCGTCGTGGACGCCCTCGCCCCCGTGCAGCCCCAGCTCATCGAGACCGACTGGGCGGCGGTCCCCGCGCAGGTGCGCACCCTGGCCTCCCAGCGCTCGCTGGTGGTCCTCCTCACCGCGCTCGACTCGGTCGGCTCGGCGGAGGGGCTCCTCGCGGTGCTCCCGCAGCTCACCCGCGTGCACACGGTCGTGGTCGCCTGCGCGCTCGACCCCGAGCTGCAGCGGATGGCGGAGGACCGGAGCGACCGGGCCGCGGTCTACTCCGCCGCCGCCGCGGAGCGCTCGCTCGCGGACGTCGACCGGCTCTCGGCCGCCGTCCGCCGTCTCGGCGGGGACGTCGTGCTCGGCAGCCCCTCCGCGCTCCCGCCGGCGCTCGCGGACCGCTACCTCGCGCTCAAGGCGGCCGGACGGCTCTGACCTGCGAGAGGGGCCGTCGTCGGTCCCGGGAGCGCTGATCGACGGCCCCGCTCCGACGGCCGCGCTCGTCCGGCTCGGCTCAGCCGGCCGCGATGCTCCGCGACCCGGCCTCGAACCGGTCGAGGTCGCCCGTCTCCCCCGCCCGCACCGCGCGCCCGCCGACGACGATCATGTAGAAGAGGAACGCGCCGAGGGCGAGCGCCCCGATCCCGATCTTGAGCCACCAGGGCCAGGGTGCCGGAGTGACGAACCCCTCGATCACTCCCGAGACGAGCAGCACGAAGACCAGGCCGATCGCCACCGTGAACAGGCTCCGCGCGTCCTCGGCGAGCGCCTGGCCGCGGGTGCGCGCGCCGGGAGCGATCCAGGCCCAGAAGATCCGCAGGCCCGCGGCCGCGGCGACGAACACGGCCGTCAGCTCGAGCTGTCCGTGCGGCGCGATGTAGAGGAAGAACGTGTCGCCCTCCCCCACATGGAACATCACCGCGATCGACGTGCCGAGGTTCTGCGCGTTCTGCAGCAGGATGTACGGCACGTAGACGCCGACGATCCCGAAGGCCACGCACTGCGCCGCGATCCAGGCGTTGTTCGTCCAGACCTGCCCGGCGAACGAGGCGGCGGGGTTCTCGGAGTAGTAGTCGATGAAGTCGCCCCGGGCGAAGCGCCGCAGCTCCTCGTCGTCGCCCAGCGCGGCGAGCAGGCGCGGGTCGCCGAGGATCCAGAGCGCGTAGAGCGTCGCCACCACCGCGGTCGCGAGGGCGACGGCGAGCGTCAGCCAGCGCAGCCGGTGCAGAGCGGCCGGGAGCGAGAGGACGACGAAGCGGGAGACCGCGGCGAGCGGCTCGTCTCGCGTGCCGGTCAGGCGTCCCCGAGCCCGCGAGAGCGAGACGGCGAGCCGAGTGCCGACGGCCGTCGATCCGGCGGTGGAGGAGATCGTGGCGAGGTCCGCGGATGCCGCCTGGTAGCGCTCGATCAGCTCGTCCGCCTCGGCTCCGGTCAGGCGGCGCCTGCGCGAGAGCTCGTCGAGGCGGGTCCACTGCGCAGTGCGGGCGGCCGAGAGAGCGTCGATGTCCATCTCCTGACAGGATAGCCAGGCACGCCGCCGAGGCCGAGCATCCGGGAGGAGCACCGTGGAGGAGCAGCGCACCGAGTTCGACGACGCCGACCTGGTCACCGGCGAGGCGATCGCGCTCGAGGTGCCCGTCACCTCGTTCGTGCTCCGCGCGGTCGGCGCGATCATCGACCTGATCGCGGAGCTCCTGCTCGCGCTGGGCCTGTTCCTGCTGGTCTCCTCCCTCTCCGGGGACGGCGGCCTGGACCCCGCCGCCTCGGCCGCCGTGGCGATCGCGGCCCTCGTCATCGCCGTGGTGATCGTGCCGGTCACCGTCGAGACGGCCAGTCGCGGCCGCTCGCTCGGGAAGCTCACCGTCGGCGCTCGCGTCGTCCGCGACGACGGCGGTTCCATCGGCTTCCGGCACGCCCTCGTGCGCGGCCTCACCGGCGTCCTCGAGATCCTGATGACCTTCGGCGGGCTCGCCGCGGTCGTCGGCCTCCTCTCGCGCCGATCGCGCCGTCTCGGCGACGTCCTCGCGGGCACGCACAGCCAGCTCGAGCGGGTTCCCCGCGCGGAGCCGCTGGTCGTCGAGATCCCGGAGCCGCTGCGGGGCTGGGCCGTCACGGCGGACACCGCGCGCCTCCCCGACGCCCTGGCGCGCCGACTGGCGCAGTTCCTCCGCCAGCGCCACGGCATGACGGAGCCGTCGCGCTCGCAGCTCGCCGCCGCGCTGGCCGACGAGACCGCGGTCCACGTCTCCCCGCTGCCCGCCGCGCCCGCGGAGGACTTCCTCCTCGCCGTGGCCGCACTCCGCCGGGCGCGGGAGGAGCGCGCCCTGCTCCTGTCCGACCAGCGCCTCGAGCGGCTGGCCCCCGTGCTCTCGAGCACGCCGCGCGGCTTCCCCGAGCGGCCCTGACGCGCGCGGCAGCGGCCTAGGCGGGCCCCGCGCCGTAGCGGACGGTCTCCCAGCCGCGCGGGACGAGGAGCCGCCGGTCGTGCTCGGCGCAGAGGTCGTAGCCGTGCGGATCCGGCGCAGGACTCAGCGGCCCGACCGCCACCAGCGAGTCGCGGTAGTCGTAGGTCAGCGTGACGACGGCCTGCGCGCGGCAGCCCGTCCGCGAGCAGTGCCGTCCGGTCATCGCCGCCCACAGTAGCAATAGGCTGGAGCCATGCCCCGTGCTCGTCGTTCCGCCGCTCGCCCGACGAGCGGGTCGCGCGGAGGCTCCCGCGACCGGCACGGCCGCGGCGCACGAGGGCCGATCACCGGTCCGCACCTCCCCCTGCTGCAGACCCGCTCCGACTTCTTCGAGGCGACGATCGGCTCGGCCTTCGACTACCTCCGCGGCACCTGGCCGGAGGAGCTCGCCGGCATCCGCGTCGACGTCGCTGCGACTCCCGACGTCGACCCCGACCGGCTGCAGGGCACGGGCATCGCGCGGTGGCGCGTCGACCACGCCGCGCGCCGCATCACGCTCTACCGCGTGCCGATCGAGCGCCTGGCGAAGCTGCACCGCCGCGACGAGTGGCACCAGCGCATGCTGATCGAGAGCTACGTGTTCCGCGCCGTCGCGGAGCTGCTCGGCCGCGACCCGTGGGACATCTCCCCGGACCGCTACCGGCACCCCTGATGCGCCGGCAGCTCTGAGGCGCCGGCACCGCCGAGGCGCCGCCGCCCCGCGTCTCAGTGCGAGTAGACCGTGATCGGCGAGGAGAGCGGTCCCGGCGGGACGATCGTGTACGAGGCGATCCGCCCGTCGCGCGCGATCGAGACCGAGGCCTGCACCGGCTGGGTGCTGCTGACGACCGCGCCGTCGCCGTCCAGCGGGGTCGCGAGAGCCGCGAACGGGCCGAGCTCGAGCGTGCGGGTGCCGCCCGGGGCCTCGATCTCGACCGAGGCGGTCGAGTCGCTGCCGTTGACCAGGTGCAGTCGCGCGTCGCCCTCGCCCGTGCCGGCGACGCCGAAGGGCGTCGTGGTCGCGGTGCCGGAGGCGAACCAGGCGAAGTCCGTGCCGGCCGAGCCGGTCGAGGTCGTCCGCCCCGCCGCGACGATCGGCTGATCGGCCCGCAGGACGATGCGGTAGGAGCCGTCCGCCAGGCCCGTGAGCGGGACCTCGCCGACGAGGCCGGCGGGGACGACGACCTGGGTGGAGGCGCCCGACCCGCTCGGGTCCTCGTTGGTGACCTCGACCGAGACCGTGCTGTCGGCGTCGCCGGGGGTGAGGATGCGCAGCACGGGGCTGCCCGCGCCGCCGCTGCCGTCGTCGCTCGCGGTCTCGGCCGGAGGCGACGTGACGGTGAAGCCGGCGATCACGGCGAGTGTGTCCGGGCCGGCGGAGGGGCCGGTGGTCTCGACGCCCTCCGGGGTGAGCCCGGAGATGGCGCTGCTCTGCATGCTCGCGGCGACCTCGCCGCCCCGTGCGGTCACGTGCACGACGGGCTGGACGACCCCGGGGGCGAGCCCCGCGAGCGGGAGCGCGCGGACCGCTCCGGCCGGAACGACGATGCCCGTGGCGCCGGTGGCCTGGACGGTGCCGGTCTCGGAGAAGAGCGTGAGGTCGACGGTGGAGGCGACCTCGCTCGGGTTCGCCAGGATCAGCACGGAGGTGCGCCCGACGTCGGTCGAGCCGGCCACGAGCCAGCTGTCGGCCGAGGGCTCGGCGCAGGCGCGGGCGGACAGTCCGGAGAGGGTGTCCGTGCCGATGGCCTGGACGGTGGCTCCACCGGGAGCGGGGTCGGAGCCCGCGGGCACGCTCAGACCGGTGATGCCGGTGCCCGGTGCGGCGACATCGTCCTCGTCGAGGACCGTGGGGTCCGAGGTGGAGCCCTCGGGCCGGACCGCGGTCGCCGCGCCGTCGAGGGCGCGCAGCTGCTCCGGCTCTCCGGCGTCGATCAGATCGCCGCCGCAGACCAGCGAGCTGTCGGCCGCGACGGGCGTCACGACGACGCCCTCCGCGGCGCTCGAGACCAGGGGGGACGGGAGGAGCTGGGGCACGACCACGGCGGCCGCGGCGATCACGACTCCGGCCGCGACCACCGCACCGCGCAGGGCCGTCCGGCGCCGACGGGCGGCCGAGGGTGCGCGATCGGGCGTCGATGCCGCGGAGCGATCGGCGCGGCGCTCCGCGCGGGAGCGGCGGGCGGAGGACTCGGGCATCTGCTTCTCCTGGTCGGCGGGGTCAGACATCGTCGTTCCCGTCGTCGAACTGGCCGGTGGCCTCGCCCGGCTCGTCGTCGATCCCGGCGACCGCGCCGCTGGAGCGGCCCCGCTCGAGCGAGAGCCCGGTGGGCACCGCCAGCAGGAGGGCGACGACGAAGACGAGGAGGAGGGCGATCGTGTAGGCGATCCCGAAGGGCCCGACCACGCCGGACGGAGCGGCCTCGGTGCGGGTCCCCTCGGTGTCGACGGCCGTCCAGAGGAGCCCGTAGCGGGTGTCGCCGACGGCCGAGAACGCCGCGTTGCCGTCGAGGGAGACGGCCGCCCGCGCGCGCACGGCGGCGGCCGCGTCGCCGACCTGGGTGCCGGCCGGCTCGGTCAGCACGACGAAGCGCACGCCGAGGCTCTCGAGCGCGGAGGGGACGTCGTAGCCCGTCCGCGAGACGAGGTTGCCCGCCAGCTCGTCGATCGCGTCCGTGCTCTCGGCGCCGGTGTTCGCGAGGGTCGACTGCTGGTCGAGGGTCGCGCCCGCTCCGCGCTCCAGCCGGGCGAGGACGCCGCCGTCCGCCTGCGGGACGAGCACGATCGTGCCCACCCGCGGGTCGTTCCGGGCCTCGGCCGCCACGTAGGCGGGGAGCGAGCGGTCCGACGTGGTCGACACGGACGTGCCGGCGCCGGACGGGAAGGCCACCGCGAGCGGACCGACCAGTGCTGCTGCCGCGGCCGTGACGACGAGCGCCGGCACCACGCGCACGGAGCGCACGGCGGCGAGCGAGAGCGACGCGCCGATCACCAGGCCGAGCCAGTAGAGGCTGAGACCGGTACCGCTCCAGACGGAGACCGCCTCGGAGCCGGTGGTCGCGACCTGCACGCCCTGGGCGAGCGAGGCGGTCACGAGACCCGCCGCCGCCACGCCGACTCCGCCGAGGGCCGAGAGGTTGTTCGGGAGGAGGAGGGCGGCCAGCGCCGCGACGATCAGCGGCACGACGAGCACGGCCGTGACCAGCGGGGCGGCGGAGGCGCCGATCCCCAGACCGCCGAGGAACGCGAGCCATCCGTCGGGCAGACCGGCCGGGAAGCCGGCGAGCAGCGCGACGAGGTCCGACTGCGCGGAGGGCAGCGGGACGCCCGGATCCGCGAGGACGCCGAGCCAGTCGCCCCGCGGTGCGCGGGCGACCACCAGCGGGAAGAGCAGGACGGCCGCGGGGATCGGCAGGCCGAGGAAGCGGCCGATCCGCCGCCCCGAGGTGGCGACGACGACGAGCCAGATCACCAGGAGCGGCACGGCCAGCACCGGCGCGCACGCCACGACAGCCGCGGCCAGGATCGAGGCGCTCGCGGAGGCGGACCAGGAGCGGTACGCGCCGAACCCGGCGAAGAAGAGCCAGGGCAGCAGCACGTGCACCATCAGCGGGGCGGGGCGCCCGTCGGCCTGCGCGGCGAAGAAGGCGGGAGCGAGGATGTAGACGAGGGCTCCGGCGGCGCGGGCGGTCGCGCGCGGGGTGAGCCGGGCGATCATCAGCCAGGCGCCGAGGGCGGCAGCGGGGAGCGCGACGAGGTAGAGCAGCACCATCGAGTAGCTGGGCGACCAGAAGGTCAGCGAGCCGAGCACGGCGAGGACGGAGGCGAACGGGTCCGCCGCGCCGATGAACCCCGAGCCGAGGTCGCGCCAGCCGTAGGCCGCGTTGCGCCACAGCTCGCCGACGGTCGGCGAGAGCGTCAGCAGACCACCGCCGCTGAGCGCGGGAGCAGCGAGGAGCGGCGTGTAGATCACCAGGCCGGCGAGCGCGGCGACGAGGACGACCCACACTCCCCCGCCCTGGAAGAAGTGCAGCGGATGACGGTCCCGCCCGGCCTGCACGCGCACGGCGTCGTGGCGCACCGAGCGCAGCTGCCGCACCACGTCCAGCGGGATGCGCAGCGGCGCGATCGCCTTCCAGCCCACGTTCTTCGACGAGCGGAGAACGGTGCGGGCCCGCAGCACCTTCGTCCCCCCGAAGGCGACGACGAGGGCCGCCAGCAGCTCCCCTCCGACCAGCCCGGGCTGCTTGCGCAGCAGGCGCACGACCGCGCGGCCGATCGCCAGGGGGACGAGCGAGAGCCAGTGCAGGAGGAGGAGCGCGACGGGCGCGTAGGCGAGCCGGCGGTGCAGCTGCGCGGTGCGGTGCTGGCGCGCCCGGCGCCGCTCGCCGCTGTCGATGCGGCGGCCGTCGGGGCGCTGCAGCCCGATGCGGGCGGTGGTGACGCGGGCGTCCGGCACGCGGCTGACCCTGTGCCCGGCGAGCCGGGTGCGGATCGAGAAGTCGAGCGCGTCGTCGACGACCGGCAGGCCGGGGTCGAAGCCGCCGAGCTCCTCCCAGAGGGAGTGGCGCACGAGCATGCCGCCGGCGGCGACGGCCAGGACGTCGGGCGTGGAGTCGTGCTGGCCCTGGTCGAGCTCGTCCTCGACGAGGTGGACGGTCGTGCCGTGCTTGGTGATCGACTCGCCGTAGCTGCGGATGTAGCCGGAGCGCGTCCAGTCCATGATCTTGGGGCCGGCGACCGCGACGGAGGGGGCGACCTCGACGGCTCCCAGCAGCGCCGCGAGGGCGCCGGGCTCGGGGGCGGAGTCCTGCGCGAGCAGCCACAGCCACTCGTCCTCTCCGGCCGGCGGCTGCATCACGCGGACCGCGCGGGCCACGGCCTGGCCGAAGGGGAGGTGCTCGGCGACCTGCACGAGCTGCGTCGGACCCCAGGACGCGAGGAGCTCGTCGGTCGTGTCCTTCGAGCCTCCGTCGACGAACACCGTCGCGTCGGGCTGACGGGTCTGCGCCCGCAGAGCCGCGAGGGTTCGTTCCAGATAGGCCGCGCCGTTGCGCGCGACGAGGACGGCGGTGACTCGTGGATACATCGCGGACCACCCTAAGCGATGCCGCCGCGCCGCCCGCCTGCGGCTCGCCGCCCCGTCGGTCGGGTCGCGGCGAGGAGGGGACTAGGCCCGGCGGCGCAGCTTCCGGCGCTCGCGCTCGGAGAGGCCGCCCCAGATGCCGAACCGCTCGTCGTTCTCGAGCGCGTACTCGAGGCACTGGGCCCGGACCTCGCACGAGGTGCAGATCTTCTTGGCGTCGCGGGTCGAGCCGCCCTTCTCGGGGAAGAAGGCCTCGGGATCGGTCTGCGCGCACAGCGAGTCGACCTGCCAGGAGAGCGCGCCCCCCGGCGCCTCGGTCGCGGTGTCAATCCCGGGTCGGACCCCGGGCACGCCCAGACGGACCGGATCGACGAACCAGTCCTCGGGGACTCCGGAGTGCTGTTCCGGAAGCGTCATGCCGTCTCCTACCCCGCCTGCGAACCGATGATCGGCGGCCGCTCCTCCCGGAGCCGCTGCCTAGGTAATTACAGCGGTGTCATTCGCTCAGGTCAAGTCGCAGACCATAAACCCTCAACCCGCCGTGGAGGGTTCACGACACACCGGCGTGTCGCGAACGTGAGATCCGATCAGGCCGTCGCGGCGCTCCGTGCGCGCCAGGCGCTCTCCACCATCTCGGCGACGGTGTGCCGCATCTCCCAGCCCAGGTCGCGGGCCGCCGTCTCACCGGAGGCGACGATGCGGGGCGGATCGCCCGGCCGCCGCGGGGCGACCTCGGGCGTGAAGGCGATGCCGGTGCTGTCGGCGATCGCGCGCATGATCTCCCCGACGGAGGCCCCGGATCCGCTGCCCAGGTTGTAGACCGGGTCGATCGGCTCGCCGGCGGCCAGGCGGCGCGCCGCGGCGACGTGCGCGAGCGCCAGGTCCGCGACGTGGATGTAGTCGCGGACGCAGGTGCCGTCCGGTGTCGGGTAGTCGTCGCCGTTGATCCGGGGCGTGCGGCCGTCCAGCAGCGCCTCGAAGACGAGGGGGAAGAGATTGTGGGGGCTGGTGTCGTAGACGTCCGGGTAGCCGGACCCGACGACGTTGAAGTAGCGCAGGGAGGCGTGCCTGACGCCGTGCGCCCGCCCCGCGTCCGCGAGCAGCCACTCGCCGATCAGCTTCGACTCGCCGTAGGGCGACTCCGGGCTCTTGGGGGTGTCCTCGGTGACGATCTCGACGTCGACCGCGCCGTAGACGGCAGCGCTCGAGGAGAAGACGATCGAGGAGACCCCGGCGCGCTCCATCGCCGCCAGCACGCGCATGGTGCCGGTGACGTTCTGCTCGTAGGTGTGCAGAGGGCGCTGCACCGAGACTCCGGCGTACTTGAACCCGGCGACGTGGACGACGCCCTCGATGTCGTGCTCGGCGAGCACGCGGTCGAGCAGGGCCTCGTCGAGGATCGAGCCCTGGCGGAACGGGACGCCCTCGGGCACGAACGACGCGTGCCCCGAGGAGAGGTCGTCGAGGACGACGGGGTCGATGCCCTGCTCCGAGAACGCGCGCACCACGTGCGCCCCGATGTACCCGGCTCCCCCGGTGACCAGCCATGCCATGTGGATCCTCCTCGGTGCGGGCCCGCGACTCCGCGCGCCGGAAGACACCCTAGCGGCGGGGATCGACGGCGTGGATAGGCCGGATGACGACGTGACGCGATATCCTGCCGTCGTGCTCCGCTCCGTCGCCCTCCTCGCCCTGCCCGGCCTCGCGCCGTTCGAGTTCGGGGTCGTCTGCGAGGTGTTCGGGATCGACCGCGGCGCCGACGGAGGTCCCGCCCTCGACTTCCGGATCGCCACTCCCGATCCGGGCCCCGTCCGCACGAGCCTCGGATTCGACCTGCTGATCGCCGATGGTCTCCACGCGGCCCGGGACGCGGACCTGATCGCCGTCCCCGCCCACGGCCGCGGGCCCGCCGACGAGCGGGTGCTCGACCTCCTCCGCGAGGCTCACGGGCGCGGCGCGTGGATCCTCAGCGTCTGCAGCGGGGCCTTCACCCTGGCGCAGGCGGGCCTGCTCGACGGTCGGCGCGCGACCACCCACTGGATGCACGCCGCGGAGCTCGCCCGGCGCTTCCCCTCCGTCACGGTGGACCCGGAGGTCCTCTACGTGCAGGAGGGGCGCATCGTGACGAGCGCGGGCACCGCGGCCGGCATCGACGCGGCGCTGCACGTGGTGCGCGAGGAGCTGGGCGCGACGGCGGCGAGCGTCGTCGCCCGGCGGATGGTCGTACCCCCGCAGCGCCACGGCGGGCAGGCGCAGTACCTGCGGACCCCCGTTCCCGAGGCGCGCGCGGACTCGCTGGCCGAGGTCACCGAGTGGATGCTGGAGCACCTCGACGAGGACCTCTCGATCGAGGCGCTGGCCCGTCGGGCCCTGATGGCCCCCCGCACCTTCGCGCGCCGCTTCCGGGCCGACCTCGGCACGACTCCGCTCGCCTGGCTCACCCGCCAGCGCCTCCTCCGGGCGCAGGTGCTGCTGGAGGAGACGGAGCTGACCCTCGAGGCGGTCGCCGCGCGGGTCGGCTTCGGCACGGCCGCGGTGATGCGCCACCACTTCACGCGCGTCCTGCGGACCACGCCGGTGGCCTACCGCCGCACCTTCGCCGCCTGAGCGGCCGGGTCGTTGGAGGGGTCAGACCGTCGCGACGAAGAGCGTGCCCCGTCCGGTGACGGCGAGAGCGCCCTCCGACGGGGTCACGAACACGCTGCCGCCGCGCTCGACGCGGACCGAGCCCTCGGCGCCCTCGAGCGAGAACGAGCCCTCGGTCGCGATCGCGATGGCGGGCCCGTGCAGGGCGACGCGGGCCGGCTCCTCCGACGCCGGCTGCACGACGGCGAGCACGAAGTCGGGGACGTCCGGACGGTAGACGCGCACGCCCGGTCCGGCCTGCTCGGCCGGGAGGTAGGGCACGGGCAGCGGCGAGAACTCCAGCACGCTCACCAGCTCGGGCACGTCGATGTGCTTGGGCGTGAGGCCCCCGCGCAGCACGTTGTCGGAGGCGGCCATCAGCTCCACGCCCGTGCCCGCGAGGTAGGCGTGGATGTTGCCTGCAGGCAGGTAGAGCACCTCGCCGCGGGCGAGGCGGACGCGGTTGAGCAGGAGCGAGAGCACGATGCCGGGGTCGCCCGGGTAGCTCTCGGCCAGGTCCCGGACCGTGGTCGTCTCGAGGCGGTCGTCGCCCGTGGACGCCGCGACGACCGCGGACACCAGCGCGGCGACCTCGGCGCGGTCGCCGTCGGCGAGCAGCCACGACAGGGCGCCGCGGAGGACCTCCGAGGGCTCGCCCTCGAGCGTCCGGGCGAACCGCGCGATCGCGGCCGCCTCCTCCGCCGGGGCGCGCCCGGCCAGCTCGGCGAGCAGCGCCCGGGCGTCCGCCGGCTCGCGGAAGCCGCAGAGCGCGTCGAAGCTCTCGCTGAGCGCGTAGATCAGCTCGGGCTTGTGGAACGGGTCCTTGTAGTTGCGATCGGCGGCGTCCCGCGGGATGCCGGCCTCCTCCTCCTCGACGAACCGGCGCCGGGCCCGCTCGGACGAGGGGTGGGCCTGGAGCGACAGCGGCCCGCCCGCGGCGAGGATCTTGAGCAGGAACGGCAGACGGGGAGCGCCCGAGACCGGATCGACCGACCCCTCCACTCCGGCGAGCGCCGCCTCGGGGTGCTCGCCGATCCACTCGGCGAGCGTGCCGGCGCCGACCGAGGCGGGGTCGAGGATGCGCGCGGGCGAGCCCGGGTGCGCGCCGAGCCAGAGCTCGGCCTCGGGGGCGCCGGAGGGCGCGGTGCCGAGGGCCTCCGAGATGCCGGTGAGCGAGCCCCAGGCGTAGTCGCGGGGGGTGTTGCCGATCGGGATGAACACGGGAGCGCTGGCCTTCCGTCCGAGGGGTGGGTCCGAGCCGCTCAGCCGGACGCGCCGGGGCCGCTCCGCTGCGACGCTAGCAGGATCCACAACGCGGGCCCGGGAGGAGGGCCCGCCTGTTGGTGCTCTCCGCCAGAGGACGCGGCACTCGCAGGCGCGCTTCGTACGCTGGGAGTCGCAGCACTGTCGCCGTCGGAGCGGTCGCCGTGCCGCATCCGACGAGCGAGGGAGCACAGAGCATGGACAGCACGACCTTCGAGACCCTGGGGGCCGACTTCTACGGGTTCGAGGCGGCGCTCACGCCCGCCGAGAAGGAGCTGCTGGTCGGCGTCCGCGCGTTCCTCGAGGAGCAGGTGCGGCCGATCGCCGACGAGTACTGGGAGCGCGCGGAGTTCCCGCGGCAGCTGATCCCCGGGATCCACGCCACCGGCGTCATCGGCCTCTCCTGGCCCGAGACCCGCGCGATCGAGAACTCCGCCGTGTTCCGCGGCTGGGTGGCACTCGAGCTGGGCCGGGTGGACGCGGGCATCGCGACCTACGTCGGCGTGCAGAACGGCCTGGTGATGGGCACGGTCGGCGTCGCCGGCTCCGAGGAGCAGCGCGCCGAGTGGCTGCCGAAGCTCGCCTCGGGCGAGGTCGTCGGCGCCTTCGGCCTCACCGAGCCGCACTCCGGCTCCGACTCCGCCCAGGGCCTGCGCACCACCGCCCGCCTGGACGGCGACGACTGGATCCTCGACGGCGAGAAGCGCTGGATCGGCAACGCGACCTTCAGCGACGTGACCGTGATCTGGGCGAAGGACGCGGAGGACGGCCAGGTGAAGGGCTTCCTCGTCCCCACCTCGACGCCGGGCTACCGCGCCACCGCCATCGCGCGCAAGCAGAGCCTGCGCACGGTGCAGAACGCCGACATCGTGCTCGAGGGCGTCCGCGTCCCGGAGTCGCTGCGCCTGCAGGGCGCGAACTCGTTCCGCGACACCGCGAAGGTGCTCCGGCTCACCCGTGCCGAGGTCGCCTGGCAGGCCATCGGCGTCGCGATCGGCGCCTACGACGCGGCGCTGCGCTACGCGAAGGAGCGCGTGCAGTTCGGCAAGCCGCTCGTCGGGCACCAGCTGATGCAGGACCTCCTGGTCAAGAGCATCGGCAACATCACGGCCAGCATCGCCCTGGCGACCCGCGTGTCCGAGATGCTCGACGCCGGCGAGCAGCGCGACGAGCACTCCGCCCTCGCGAAGGCCTACGCGACGGCCCGGATGCGCGAGACCGTCGCCTGGTGCCGCGAGGTGATGGGCGGCAACGGCATCGTCCTCGACTACGGCGTCGCCCGCTTCTTCGCCGACGCGGAGGCCCTCTACTCCTACGAGGGCACCCGCGAGATGAACACGCTGATCGTCGGCCGCTCGATCACCGGCACCGCCGCGTTCGTCTGAGCCTCCCGTCCAAGCCGTCTTCCCCGAGGGGACGCCCCGGCCGGGGAGCGAGCGGCGGCGCGCCCGGCACGCCGCCGCGCCGCCCCCGCTCCCTAGACTGGTCGCCATGATCCGACGCGCCGCCCCCGCCGCTCCCCGAGCGCTCGCGGTGGCGGTGCTGGCCGTGCTGCTGGCCGGCCAGTCGCTGCGGAACCTCGCCGGATGGTGGGGCTGGGGCGTCGTCGTCGCGCTGCTCCTGGGCGCCTCGATCGCCGTGCTCGTCCGCGCCCGCCCCCGCCCGCGCTGGGCCCGCACGCCGAAGTCGCTGGTCCTCTTCCTCGGGCTCGCGGTGCTCTCGCTGCTGTGGTCCGCCTATCCGGGAGCGAGCGCGATCGGAGTCACGGCGCAGCTCGCGACGACGCTCGGCGGCGTCGTCCTCGCCGTCACGCTGAGCAGCCGGGAACTGCTCACGGCTCTCGGACGGGCACTGCGCCTCTCCGTCGGCCTCTCGCTCCTCTTCGAGCTCGTGATCGCGGTCGTCGTGCGGCAGCCCGTCCTGCCGTTCGGCGTCGAGCCTCCCGCCGACGGACCGACGCCCGACGCCTTCTACTGGTCGCAGGCAGCCCTCTTCACCGGCGAGCCCGTCCAGGGGATCGTCGGCAACCGCAACCTCCTCGGCTTCCTCGCCCTGCTCGGCCTGATCGTGATCGCGATCGAGCTGGCGGCCCACTCGGTCCGGCGCCGCTGGGGAGCGGTCTGGGTCGCCCTGTTCGTCGCGACCCTCCTGCTCACCCGCTCGGCCACCGTCCTGCTCTGCCTCGTCGCCGTCGTCTTCGCGGCCGCGTTCGCGCTCTGGGCTCGCCGGAGGGGCGAGTCCCGCCGCCGTCCCGTCTACCTGACCGCCGCGGGGCTGGCGGTGGCCGCCGTCGCCGGAGGCGCCGCGGGCTGGGGCGCCCTCCTCGGCCTGCTCGGCAAGAGCGAGGACGCCACGGGCCGCCTCGACATCTGGGACTCGGTGATCGCGCTCACGCTGCAGCGCCCGGTCCTCGGCTGGGGCTGGGTCAGCTACTGGGCTCCCTGGGCCGCCCCGTTCGACACCCTCGCCGAGCGCAAGGGCGTGCTCTACCTGCAGGCCCACGACGCCTGGCTCGACGTCGCCCTCCAGCTCGGAGCGTTCGGCCTCGTCCTCTTCGCGGCGCTCGCCGTCTCGACGCTGTGGCGCTCCTGGTTCCGCGCGGTCGACCGCCCGCGGCGCGACGCGACCTCGACCCTCCCCTACACGGCCGTCAGCCTCGCTCCGCTGCTGATCGTGGTCGCCCTCCTGGCGCAGTCGCTGTTCGAGAGCCGGATCCTGATCGAGGGAGGCTGGCTGCTCCTCGTCCTCTTCGCGGTGCAGACCAAGCGACCGGCGACCGAGACGCCCGAGGTCCTCGCCGCGACCCCGCTCCCCCTCGCCGACGCCTCCCCGAGGCGATGAGGCCCCGCCGCCCCTCGCTCCCCGCCTCCGTCGCCGACGCGACGGCGTCCCCGCAGTTCGCGGCGGCCCTCGCGCAGACCACTCTCGTCACCGTCCTCTGCGCCCCGGCGGTCCGCGGGCTCCTCGGCTGGCCCGGCTACATCGCCGCCGTCGCCACGCTCACCGCCCTCGCCGCGGTCATGCTCGTCCTGCGGCGCGGGCGGCTCGACTGGGAGGGCCTGCTGCCCACGAGCATCCTGGTGTTCCTCGGCTGGATCGCGCTCAGCGTGCTGTGGAGCGACTACACCTGGGCCACGGTCTCGAGCGTCGTCTACCAGTTCGCCCTGGCGTTCCTGGCGATCGCGATCGGCCTCACGCGCGACATCATCCAGATCATCCGCTCGGTCGGCGACGTGCTGCGGGTCGTGCTGATCGCCTCGCTGGCCGTGGAGGTGCTCTCGGGGGTGCTGATCGACCAGCCGCTGCGCTTCCTCGGCGTGGAGGGCCTGCTCGCGGTCGGCGGGCCGATCCAGGGACTCGTCGGCACGCGCAACCAGCTCGGGCTGGTCTGCCTGCTGGCGATCGTGACGTTCTCGGTGGAGCTGATGACCCGCTCCGTCGCCCGCGGGCCGGCCGTCGCCTCGCTCGCCCTCGCCGCGGTCACCCTCCTCTTCACGCGCTCCGCCGTGAGCGCGGGCGTGCTCGCCGTGGCCGTCGTCGTCGCCCTCGCTCTGCGCTGGGTGCGCCACGGCGACGGCACCCACCGCCGTCGGCGGCAGTTCGCGGTGCTCGGCGTCGCCGCCGCGGCCGCCCTCACCGTGTGGCTCCTGCGCTACCGGGTGATCGAGCTGCTGAACGCGGGCAGCGAGTTCGAGTTCCGGCTGCGGCTCTGGCAGCAGGTCTGGCGCTTCACGGACCTCGCTCCGATCGTCGGCTGGGGCTGGGTGGGCTACTGGCGGCCCGACCTCTACCCCTTCACCGCCATCGACTACCTCTCGGGCCGCCCGCACTCGTCGAGCCTCAACGCGCTCTTCGACGTGGCCCTGCAGGTCGGCGCGGTCGGGGTGGTCCTCTTCGTCGTGCTGATCGGCCTCGCGCTCTGGCGCTCCTGGCTGATCGCCTCCGAGCGCAAGGCGGTCGTGCACGTCTGGCCGGTGCTGGTGCTGACCGTGCTGATGGTCACCGCACTGGCCGAGAGCTCGATCCTGCTCGACGCCGGCTGGCTGCTCGTGGTGCTCTGCGCGATGCGCGCGGCCCAGGGACTGAGCTGGCGCCGGCTCCTGCACCCGCGGGACTGACCGGACTCCTCAGCGCCCGCGCCGCCGCGCCACCTGGCGGAGCACGGCGAGGTGCTCCTCCCGGCAGCGCTCCCAGCTGAAGGACCGGGCGCGCTCGACGCCGAGCGGGCCGAGCTCGCCGGTCCGCTCGATCGCCTCGAGGATCCCGTCCGCGATCGAGCGCGGCTCGAGCGGATCGACGTAGACCGCGGCGTCCCCGCAGATCTCCGGGAGCGAGCCCGCGTCGGAGGCGGCCACCGGGCATCCCGACGCCATCGCCTCGATCGGCGGGAGGCCGAAGCCCTCGTAGAGGCTCGGGAACGCCAGCACCGCGGCTCGGCGGTAGAGGTCGGCGAGCTCCTCCGGAGTGACGTGGCCGCGCCACTCGACGAAGTCCGGCAGCGGGCCGAGGCGGTCCAGGTCCCCTCCCGTCAGCACGAGCCGGAGGGCGTGCCCCTCCTCCCGCAGCAGGCGCACCGCCTCGAACAGGCGGGCGTGGTTCTTGTGCGGCCAGGCGCGCGCCGGGTAGAAGACGAAGTCCTCGCGTGTGCCCAGATTCGCGACGAAGCGCCGGGTGTCCACGCCGAGATGCGACACGTGGATCCGCTCCTCCGGGATGCCCAGCAGCTCGACGATCCGCCCCTTGGTGAAGGCGCTGATGGTGATGACCGCGTCGGCGCGGCGAGCGGTCGCCTCGTAGGCGAGCCGGCGGAAGACGCGCTCGACGCGGGGGAAGAGGTGCGGGAGGTCGCGGTGCTGCAGATCGAACAGCATCTGCACGTGCCCCTGCCGCCGCGACGGCCACGGGAGCGGGACCGTGAACGGGAAGTAGAGCACCGCGTCCCGGCCGAGGCGCCGGCGCAGGCGCGGCGTGCGCAGGAGCGCCTGGAGCATCCCCACGGCCCGGCGGCGGTGGCCCGCCCCGCTGACGACCCCCTCGGCCACGACCTCGGGCACGCCCTCGCTGAAGCCGCGCGCGTTCTCGGGGACGAGCACCTGCACGGCGGGCCCCTCCTCCCCCGGCCGCGGCGCCAGGAGGCGCGTGAGCGCGCGCGCGTAGGTCTCGCCGCCGCCCATCCCGCCCGGGTCGACGGTGAGCACGGCGAGCGTGACGGGGCGGAGTTCCGGCATGGCGTCCAATCGGTCCGAAGCCCGGCCAGGATACCGGCGGGCCGCACCGCTCCCGGCGCCCGGCCGTGCCCGTGGGTAGTATGTGTCCCGCTGTCATCGACCCCGACGAATTGGACCACCACGTGCCCCGCGCTTTGATCACCGGAATCACCGGCCAGGACGGCCTCTACCTCGCCGAGCTCCTCCTCTCGAAGGGCTACGAGGTCTTCGGGCTCGTCCGCGGGCAGAACAACCCCAAGTACGAGCTGGTCCGCCGCACCGTGCCCGAGGTGACCCTGCTCACCGGCGACCTGACCGACGTGTCGAGCCTCGTGCGCGTGCTCGCCGCCGCCCAGCCCGACGAGGTCTACAACCTCGGTGCGATCTCGTTCGTCGCCTACTCGTGGGAGAACGCGTCGCTCACCACCGATGTGACCGGCAAGGGCGTGCTCAACATCCTCGAGGCGACCCGCCTCTACGCCGGCTCCGACATGTCGCGCGTGAAGTTCTACCAGGCCTCCTCCTCCGAGATGTTCGGCAAGGTCCAGCAGGTCCCGCAGAGCGAGGAGACGCTGCTCTGGCCGCGCTCGCCCTACGGAGTGGCCAAGGTCTTCGGCCACTACATGACCATCAACTACCGCGAGTCGTACGGCATGCACGCCTCCTCCGGCATCCTCTTCAACCACGAGTCGCCCCGCCGCGGCCCGGAGTTCGTCACCCGCAAGATCAGCCTCGCGGTCGCCCGCATCAAGCTCGGCCTCCAGGAGACGCTGGAGCTCGGCAACCTCGACGCGAAGCGCGACTGGGGCTTCGCCGGCGACTACGTCGACGCGATGTGGCGCATGCTGCAGCAGCCCGAGGGCGACGACTACGTGGTCGCGACCGGCGAGACCCACGAGATCCGCGAGTACCTCGACATCGCCTTCAACCACGTCGGCATCGAGGACTGGACCCCGTACGTGACCCAGAACCCCGCGTTCATGCGTCCCGCCGAGGTGGACCTGCTGATCGGCGACCCGGCGAAGGCGCGCGACGTCCTCGGCTGGGAGCCGAAGGTCTCGTTCCCCGAGCTCGTGGCGATGATGGTCGAGAACGACCTCGCCGAGCAGTCCGCGCTGATCAAGTAGTCATGCCTGCCGCTCTCGTCACCGGAGCGAGCGGTCAGGACGGGGGCTACCTCGTCGAGCGCCTGCTCGCCGACGGCTGGGAGGTCTCCGCGCTCGTGCGCGGGACCGACGACGCCGCTCTTCCCGCCTCCGTCCGCGCCTTCGAGGGCGATCTCCGCGACGCCTCCGGCCTCGGCCGTATCGTCGCGGAGGCGCAGCCGGACACGGTCTTCCACCTCGCCGGCCTCTCCTCCGTCGCGCTCTCGTGGAAGGAGCCCGTGCTCACGGCGGAGGTGACCGGCACCGCGGTCGCCGCGCTCCTGGAGGCCTCGCTGGCGCTCCAGGAGTCGGCGGGCCGGGAGGTCCGCTTCGTTCAGGCCTCGTCCTCCGAGATCTTCGGGGCCGCGACCGAGAACCCGCAGACCGAGCGGACCCCGATCCGCCCGGTTTCGCCCTACGGAGCCGCGAAGGCGTTCGCGCACCACCTCGTCGCGGTCTACCGTGGCCGCGGGCTGCACGCCTCGTCCGGCATCCTCTACAACCACGAGTCGCCTCGACGGCCGCTGGGCTTCGTCACCCGCAAGATCACCGCCGGAGTCGCGGCGATCGCGACGGGCGCCGAGTCGGTGCTCTCGCTCGGCAATCTCGACGCGCGCCGCGACTGGGGCTGGGCCCCCGACTACGTGGACGCCCTCGTGCGCGCCTCGCGCGCCGAGGAGGCGGGCGACTACGTCGTGGCGACCGGAGTCGCGCACTCGGTCCGCGACTTCGTCCGTGCCGCCTTCACCGCGGCCGGCATCGACGACTGGGAGCAGCGGGTCACGATCGACCCGCGGTTCGCGCGCCCCGTGGACGCCCCCGAGATGCGCGGGGACGCCTCCCGGGCCCGCGAAGTGCTCGGCTGGGCGCCGACCGTCAGCTTCGAGGAGATCGTCGCCCGCATGGTCGAGAACGACCTCGAGCTGGCGCGCCGCTCCGACTGAGCCGCGCCCACCGCGTGCAGAAGGCCCCCGCTCCTGGAGCGGGGGCCTTCTGCACGCGGTGGGTCGAGGACGCCTAGGCGGTCGCGTCCGACTGCTCGGCCCGGCCCCGCTCGTCGACGCCCTCGCCCTCGACGAGGTACGACCAGACGCGGGCGGCGTACTCGTCCCAGGTGCCGCCGTCGATCGCGAGCGCCTTCGCCGAGAGCCGCGCGTGCAGCTCGTCGTCGGTCAGCAGCCGCTCGAGGGCCGCGGCGATGTCGTGGTCGTCGTGCGGATCGACGAACAGCGCGCCACCCGAGGCGGAGACCTCGTGCATGCTGCCGAAGCCGGAGGTCACGACCGGGGTGCCGACCGAGATCGACTCCACGATCGGGAGACCGTAGCCCTCGTTGATCGAGGGGAACACCGTGCACCGGGCCAGGCGGTAGGCGCTCCAGAGCAGCGCGTCGGTGATCTTGGAGAGCGAGCGGACCGGACGGCCCTGCCCCTCGAGGACCTCGAGTCGGTACTCGAACTCGGCGCTGCTCCAGGCGTTGCCGCCGATGAAGACCAGGCTGAAGCGCACGCCCCGGCGCCAGAGCAGCTCGGCCGCCTGGAGCACAGCCAGGTGGTTCTTCCGCGGCTCGTGGCTGCCGACGCAGACGACGAGCGGGAGGTCACCGGTCACCAGCGAGCGCGCGGCGGTGGCCAGCTCCTCGTCCGAGACGCTCTCCGGCTGCGAGGGCAGCAGGATCGGCCGGATGTCCGGCCCCTGCATCCCGACGCTGCCGAGCATGTGGCGCCAGCCGGAGTACTCGGTCGCGGCCGCCTCGGAGATGGTCGCGATGCGGTCCATGTGCGACACGGCGACGAGCGTGCGCGAGAAGGCGGCGCTGATGCCGGTGCTCGCCGTCTCGGCGGTGGTGACCGGCACGCAGTCGAAGCCGATGGTGCCCGTGCGGTTGCCGCTGAACTCGGCCAGAGCGGAGACGCGCGACGTCCGCTCGTCCTCCACGGCGAGCTCGGGCAGGAGGTAGGTGCCCTGCCACGGGACGATCACGCGGGAGCGGTCCTCGGCGGCGTCGGGCACGTCGCCCGAGACGGCGTTCCGGCTCTGCTCCGGGGTGAGCATGACGAGCGACTCGTGGGTCGAGTCCCAGCCGGCGAGCAGGATCTCGTGGTCGCGCGTCCATCGGACGAGGCTCTGGCGCACCACGCGCTGGATGCCCGTGGCCAGCCCCGTGCGCGCGGTGTGGTGCACGTCGACGACGACCGCGCCGACGACCACCTCGACCTCGGGGTGGTGGAAGCGGGCGAAGACCCGGTTCGAGGCGATGGTGGACGCGGCGTGGGTGAGCAGACCGGCGGTGCCGTCCAGCCGGGCCCGGCGGCGGCCGTCGACGACGTCCTCCCGGCGCGGGAGCGTGCCGCGGAGGACGGCGAGCACCAGCCAGACCTCGCGGTCGGTGGGGGCGGGCAGCAGAACGCTCAGCTGTCCGGTGAGGGCGTCGACGCTGCCCAGCGGCTCCACGGAGGGGGCCAGGGTGCGCACCAGGGTGGCGAGACGGTCGACCAGGTACTGCTTAGAGCGCACGGGGCGCCTCCTCGTGCTCGATGAGGGCCGAGGGGCCGATCAGGGCGGCCCACAGCTCCCGGGCGTAGTCGTCCCAGGTGCGCTCGGGCCGCTCTGCCGCCTCGAGGCGGAGCTCGTCGACGACTTCCGGCGACGTCAGCAGGCGGCGCATGCCGTCGGTGATCTCCTCGTCGGACTCCGGGTCGATCAGGACGCATCCGCCGTGCTCGGCGATCTGCGCCGTGCTGCCGTAGCGCGAGGTCAGCACGGGGAGCCCGATCGACAGCGCCTCGGCGACCGGCAGGCCGTACCCCTCGTGCAGCGACGGGAACGCCAGGAACAGCGCCTCCCGGTAGCTCGCGATCAGGACGTCGTCGTCGGCTCCGCGGAGCACCTCGACCGGGCGTCCGGCGGCGACCAGCTCGCGCACGCGGGGATCGAAGACCTGGTGCGCCCAGGGGTTGGCCCCGCCGATGAAGCGGACGCGGAAGCGCAGGCCCTCGCGCCAGAGGACCTCGGCGGCGTGCAGCACCGCGAGATGGTTCTTGCGGGGCTCCTGGCTGCCGACGCAGAGCACGAGCGGCAGGCCGGACGCGCTCCGGCCCTCGGAGCGCAGGCCGTCCGGGAGCTCCACGGGCAGCGGGACCGGGACGACGGTCGGGCCGGTGAGGCCCTGAGCGGGGAGCGCTCGCACGAAGCCCTCGAACTCCAGCGCAGCCGCGGCGCTCACCGTGGCGACGCGCTCGGCGTGCTTGACCACGGAGAGGAAGTTGACGAAGCGCACCGTCTCCTCCGGCGGCACCGTGTCGGCGCTGACGACGGGGATGGCGTCGTGGCCGAGGACGACGACCTCGTTGCCGGAGTACTCGGCGAGGGCCGCGAGCGGCCCGCACTGGTTGTAGTCGGGCACCGAGGGGATGACGACGACGCTGCGGTAGGGCACGACGAACTCGATGCGCTCCGGATCGCCGTGCTCCCAGTCGCGCCGCCCGGCGGAGGACCAGTCGACGACGCGCTCGTGCTCGATCGCGCTCAGGCGCCGGAAGGACATCGATCCGTGGACCCAGGCGACCGGGACGATCTCGTGCTCGGCGTCCCAGCGGGACACGGTCTGGCGCACGACCCGCTGGACGCCGGTGTTGTGACCGTGGCGGGCGGGGAAGTCGACGTCGATCAGGACGGCCCCGGTGACGACCTCGACACGGGCGTCCAGATCGGCGAACCCGGTCGCGGTGCGGGAGCCCGCCTCGAGGAAGATGCGCAGCGCCGCCTCCTCGGGGGCGAGCTCGAGGGCGCGGCGGAACCAGTCGAACAGCTCGCTCGTCGGGTACGCGGCCGTGAACGACACCAGCGCGACCCAGGTCAACTCGTCGTCCTGGCGCGAGCGGATCTCGCGGGCCACCTCGTCGAGGTACGGGCCGGGCCCGCGGGTGCGCAGCGAGGCGCGGCGCTCCTCGTCGAAGAGGAGCGCGCCGATCTGCTCCAGGCGCTGCAGCATCGCCTCCGTGCGGTGGGCGCGCGCGGCGGCCGCGCCGGCGGCCGAGACCTGCGACCGGTCGCTCATCGCGCCCGACCGGACAGGCGGCGCTTCACGAAGCGCGCGCTGTGGCCGACGGCGCCCGACAGCCCGAGCTGCTCGACGCGGATCTGGAAGGTTCGCACCAGGCGGAGCGGCTTCGTCACCCGCCAGGAGAGGGTGCGCTCGAAGCCGGAGGCGGTCACTCCGCCCACCTGGATCCGCTCGACCCACTCGTCGAAGGGGTCGTTGAGGAGGGAGTCGACCTGCGCGCGCAGGCGGGCGAGCTCCTCGTCCGGGGACTCGGGCTCGGCGAGACGGGGCTCGATGGGAGCCCCGGACGTGCGGGCGGGCTCGGCCGGGACGGCGGCGGGAGCGGCGTCGCCGACCGCCGACTCGAGGCTCGGGTCGGGAGCGGGAGGAGCGTCCTCGCCCGTGCCGCCGAGGACGGGGGCGGGGTCCCCAGCGCTCTGCGGCGCCGGGTCCAGGGGGACGTCGGATGGCTGCGTGGGCATGGCGAACACCTCGTTCGTGTCGTTCAGTCGGCGAGCGGGAGCAAGACTACCCGCCATGCGCCGCGCACCGGCACGCCAGCCAGGGGGCTCCAGGGTGGGCCGCACGTATAATGATGCGGTCCGTCGCCCGGCGGAGGCCGAGAGCTTGGAGTTCCATGCCCAGCAAAGCTGTGGATCGCGCGCGCGCGATCGCCGACGAGCCGTTCCAGATCGCCGGCACCACGTCGGCCGTCGGCGGCGGCTCGGGCGGCTTCGTCGCCTCCCTCGCCGAGATCCTGCGGCACCGCGAGCTGCTCCGCCTCCTCGTCGGGCGCGAGCTGAAGTCGCGCTACAAGGACAGCAGCCTGGGCTTCGTCTGGAGCCTCGTCCGGCCGCTGATCATGCTCCTCATCTACTACGTGGCGATCGGCCAGATCCTCGGGGCCTCGCGCGGCGTCCCGAACTTCGCGATCTTCGTCTTCTCGGGGCTCACCCTCTGGGGCCTGTTCAGCGAGATCGTGACCGCGGGCACCACGTCGATCCTCGGCAACGGCGGACTGATCAAGAAGGTGTACCTGCCGCGGGAGATCTTCCCGGTGGCGGCCATCGGCTCGGCCCTCTTCAACTTCGGTGTGCAGTTCGTCGTCCTGATCGCGGGAGCCGTCCTCACGGGCTCGCTGATCTTCGGCGTCCAGCTCCTCTACATCGTGCCCGCGCTGGCGATCGTGCTCGTGTACGGCCTCGCGCTGGCCCTGGCCCTCTCGGCCCTCAACGTCTACCTCCGCGACGTCCAGTTCCTCGTCGAGGTCGGGCTGCAGATCTTCTTCTGGCTCTCCCCCATCGTCTACGCGTGGAACTTCGTCGTCGCCGCCTCCACCGGAGCGGGCCACGGCTGGGCCGAGCAGCTCTACCTCATCAACCCGATCTCGAACGCGATCCTCGCCTTCCAGCGCGCGATCTGGGGAGACGGCTCGCGCGTCAGCATCATCGACGGCAACGAGATCGCCCCCCAGGTGTGGCCGCCGGACATGGAGCTGCGCCTTCTCATCGTCCTCGTCGTCGGGCTGGTGTTCGTGTGGATCGGCCACCGGATCTTCCGCCGCCTCGAGGGCAACTTCGCCCAGGAGATCTGATCGTGACCCTCACCAGCAAGCAGGAGTCCGTGCCCGCCTCCTCCGGCACCCCGACCGTCGTCCGGGTGCGCAACGCCTCCAAGCGCTTCGTCATCCGCAAGGACAAGTCGTTCAAGGAGCGGATCGTCAACTTCGGCCGCGGGCGCAAGCACCGCGACGAGTTCTGGGCACTCCGCGACGTCGACCTCGAGATCCCACTGGGCTCGACCGTCGGCCTCATCGGCGCGAACGGATCGGGCAAGAGCACGCTCCTCAAGCTCATCGGCGGCATCGTGCAGCCGACGACCGGCACCGTGGAGCGCCGCGGACGCCTCGCCGCGCTCCTCGAGCTCGGAGCGGGCTTCCACCCCGACCTCACCGGGCGCGAGAACGTCTACCTCAACGGCGCGATCCTCGGACTCTCGCGCAGCGAGCTGGACAGCAAGTTCGACTCGATCGTCGACTTCTCCGAGATCGCCGAGTTCATCGACACCCAGGTCAAGTTCTACTCGTCGGGCATGTACGTGCGGCTCGCCTTCGCTATCGCGATCCACACCGATCCCGACCTGCTGCTGGTCGACGAGGTGCTCGCCGTCGGCGACGAGCCGTTCCAGCGCAAGTGCATGGACCGCATCCGCGCCTTCCAGCGCGCGGGGAAGACCATCGTGCTGGTCACCCACTCGCTCGAGCAGGTCGGCGAGCTCTGCGACCGCACCATCGTCCTCGAGAAGGGCACCGTCGTCTTCGACGGCGAGACCTCCGAGGGACTCCAGGTCCTCCGCGAGAGCTTCGAGGACCGTCGGGCCGCCCGCCAGGAGCGCGAGGCCGAGGCCGCCGAGGCCGCGGACGAGCCCGCCCCCCAGCTCATCGAGATCCTGGGCTGCCGACTGCGCGGCGGATCGATCGAGCACGGCGGCACGGTCGTCCGCAGCGGCGAGACCCTCGAGTTCGACGTCACGGTGCGCACCAGCCGCCCGGTCGACGACTGGAACATCGGCATGGGCATCGACACCCCCCTCGGCCAGCGCGTCTTCGGGACGAACACCGAGCGCATCGGCACGCCGCTGAGCGCGGTCGACGGAGAGATGACGGTCACGTTCACCCTCCCCGACCTGCACCTCGGCGCCGGCAACTACGCCGTGCACGCCTCCTCGGCCACCTTCTCGCAGGGCGAGACCATGCGGATCCCGGTCGCCGCGACCTTCACGGTCGAGCGGGCCTCCGTGCACGACGGCGTCGTCGACATCGACTCCACCGTCCGCCTCAGCAGGCCGTGACCGCGCGGCGCCGCCGCCTCCTGGTCGACGCGACCGCCCTCGCGGCGCCGCGCCTGACCGGGGTCGGCCGCGTCCTGCTCGGCCTGCTGCACGCCCTGGACACCGACGCGACCGCCGCAGACGTCGAGGTGCTCCTCGTCGTGCCGGCGAGCGAGGCCGGCTCGCTCGAGCGCTTCGGCTTCCGTACGCTGCGCGTCCGACCGGTGCCGCTGCCCCGGCCGGTGTGGAGCGCACTGACCCGACTGCCCGCGCCGGGGATCGACCTCCTGCTCGGCCGTGGCGCCTACTTCTTCCCGAACTTCCGGAGCTGGCCGCTCGCCCGCTCCCGCTCGCTCACCTTCGTGCACGACGTCTGCTTCGCTGTGATGCCCGAGCTCGTTCCTCGCGAGCGCCGAGAGCTGCTGTCGCGGTCGGTGCCCCGGTGGATCCGGCGCAGCGATCTGGTCCTGACCGGCACCCCGTCGTCCGCAGCCGAGGTCGAGAGCGCTCTGGGCGTCGCTCTCGAGCGCGTCCGCGTGCTGCCGACCACGATCGACGCCGACCTCTTCCATGCCCGTGGGGAGGAGGAGGTGGCGCGGGTCCGCGCGCAGCACGGGCTCGGGTCCTACCTGCTCTTCGTCGGATCGATCGAGCGCCGCAAGAACCTCGTCACCCTGGTGGACGCGTACCGGCAGGCCGAGCGGCCGGAGAACCACACCCTGCTCCTGGTGGGCGGGGACGGCTGGGACAACGAGGACGTCCACTCCGCCGTCGCCCGCGCGGTGGCCGCAGGAGCCGACGTGCGCTTCGCCTCCTCCTACGTCGCCGACGAGGATCTGCCGGCCCTGCTCACGGGGGCCGACGCCGTCGCCATGCCCTCCTGGCACGAGGGCTTCGGCCTGCCCGCCCTCGAGGCCGTCGCCTGCGGCACTCCGGTGCTCGCGGCAGACATCCCCGGCCTCCGCGACGCGCTCGCCGGGCGGGAGTCCACCGCCGTCTTCATCGACCCGGCGGACCGCACCGGGTGGTCGGCCGCGATCGGAGAGGCGCTGCGCCGTCCCCGGCGACTCGCACCGGAGCCCATCCCGGGGTGGGACCGCACCGCCCGGCGCCTGCTCGAGCTGGCCTTCGACGACCGCTGATCAGCGCCGGGTCGTGAACAGCAGCCAGCGCCCGGAGACGGAGGCGACCTCGGGCTCGACGTCCCCCGTCGCCGCCTCGACGTAGGCCCGCCAGCCGTCGGGGTCGTCGGTGTAGCCGGCGGTGTCCACGTAGACGGCGCAGGCGCCGCTGCCCGCCACGGCGTCGGCGAACTCCGCGGGGTCGTCGACGTCGCCCCAGACGTCCCAGCCGTAGGTGCCCTCCACCGCCCCGTAGCTCCAGCGGAGGCGTCCCTCCTCGGTCGCGAGGTAGGGCAGCGCCTCGTCGTAGTCGGAGAGCGCTCCGATCCGCCCGCTGTCGGGGAAGCTCTTCAGGGGGAGCTCCACTACTCCGCAGCCGTCGTCCAGCTGCGCGTCGGCCTCCGACACGAACGAGCGCATCTCGGAGTCGTCGGTCGGAGCGATCGGCACCGCGGCCGATACTCCGGCCAGCTGATCGATGACGGCGACGGCGGCGAGCAGCGCCGCCACGAGGATCCGGACACCGCCACGGGCCGTGATCCGATCGAGCAGGAGCGCGAGCACGCCGAGGACGAGGACCGCGATGACGATCGACATCCGCGCCCACGCACGGATCGTCGGCCCCGCCACCAGCGAGACCACGACGCCCAGGCCCGTCACCGTGTAGAAGAGGAGCGCGGCCAGTGTCGCCACGGCGAGGACGCGCACGCGGGCGTCCGAGAAGAACCGGCCGACCGCGGTCGCACGGAGCGCCCGTCCGCCGCCGAGCGCGGAGATCGGGAGCGCCACGAGCGTGATCAGGAGCGCGACGCTGGCGAGGATCGAGAACCCGGGCGGCTCCGTCGTCGGCGCCACGCCGGACTGGCCCGCGTAGGTGTTGAGCAGGCCGTACCCCTGCGGCAGCCCGGTCCCCGACCAGGGCAGGCCCAGCAGCACGAGCTTGCCGGCGTAGGCCTCCGACTCCCCCACGGTCCGCGACGTGAAGTACGGGCTGTAGCGCTCCCCGAAGTCGAGCGAGAGCAGCAGCAGCGAGAGCCCGACGAACACGCCGAGCGCGAGGATCGGCACCGACGAGACCGCGAGCACGCGCAGCCGCTCGCGGGAGAGGAGCCCGGCGGCCGTGCTCACCGCCCAGGTCGCTCCGAGGACCAGGACCGCGAAGACGTAGTAGTAGCCGCCCGTGCTCGCCACCAGGAGCCCGAGCACGACTCCCGGGACGACGGAGCGCAGTACGCGGCTCCTCCGCGTCGCGCCCCGCTCGGCCCAGGCTCGGAGAGGATCGGTGCGCGGTCCGGCGACCATCAGCACCATCACGCCCAGGAGCGGGATCGCCCAGTAGTTGGCGAGGAACGCGTGGCCGAATCCGATCCGGAGGAAGTGGTACGGCAGCAGCGACAGCAGGACCGCGGAGAACGCCGCGACCCAGGGCCGCGTGCGGAGGGCGCGGAAGAACACGTAGCCGGTGACGGCGACCGTCGCGAACGTGCCCAGGTAGAAGACGTTCAGGAGCGTCGTCCCGTCGCGCACCACGAGGGCCAGGACCGACACGGCGAGGGCGGAGGCGACGTCGAACTGCGCGCTGAAGAAGGCGTTGAACCCGTCGGGGAAGCCGAGCGCCGCGTTGCCGTCGAACGGGAACGCCTGCGTGGCGCTGGTGAAGAGCGTGTAGTGCAGGATCTGGTCGTCGCCGCCCACGGTCCAGCGGCCCGTCAGGTCCTGCGGCCCGATCCCGAGCGCGAGCACGGCGGCGACGACCGAGACGAGGGCGGCGACGAGGGCCCATCCGAGCTCGACGAGCGTCCGGCGCCGCCGACTCGCCGTCCGCGGGCCGCGCACGTCAGTAGCCGCGCTCACGGCGCTGCTCCTCCACGCTGGTCTGGACGATCCGGTTCAGCTCGGTCTCGCCGTCGGTGCCCGCGTAGTCGTAGATGTCGAACCCCCCGCAGGCGACGATATCGGAGGGAGCGCCGAGCGTCCCGCGCGCGAGCCCCGCCCAGTCGGGCGAGCGGTCGGCCAGGACGAAGCTGTACTGCCGGTCGCGGTAGTCGCTCAGGTTGTTCATCCACAGCTGCACCGTGAAGTCGAAGTTGACCTGCTGGACGTGCAGCGAGGCCGGTCCGTAGAGGTCCAGCGGCCGCGTGGACCAGAACGAGCCGACGCCCGCGAGCTCGCGGCCGTCGATCCAGCGCTCCAGGCAGTCGGCGTCCGGGTCCGATCGCGCCTCGGCCGCCGCGGAGGCGACCGCCGTTGTGGCCGGCACGGCGGCGACGACGAGGCCTGCGGCGGCCAGCGGAGCGACGACGCGGACGACCGGCGCCAGCCGCGCGCCCGCAGCACGCCGGTGCGCCGCCGCGGCGCCGATCAGGGCGATCACGACCACGGTCGCGGTCACCGGGATCGGCATCAGGTAGCGGCTGACCGAGCTGCCGGTGAAGACCTGCACCACCAGGAGCACCGCCGTCTGCGCCGGCAGGAACGCGCACACCGCGAAGCGCGCACGGGCCGCCTCGTCGAGGGCGGCTCCCCGCGCCAGTCGGGCGGCACCGGCCACGACGACGGCGAGGGCCGCCAGCAGCAGCAGACCCAGCAGCGCCACCTCGAGCTTGCCGATCAGCGGCGCCTTCAGCACCAGGAACTGCACGATCAGGTCGTCCAGTGCCGTCCCGGCGAGCGGCAGCCGGAGGTACCCGCCGGCGTCGGTCCCGATCAGGAAGCCGAGCGGGACCCGCAGCGCGGCTCCGAGCGCGGCGGCCCCGAGGACCGTGCCCGCGACGATCATCACCGCTCGGGGAGCAGCGAGAGCGAGCACCAGCAGCACGACGAGGACCACCAGCAGGGGGCCGACGAACTGCACCAGGAGGAGCGGATCGGAGAGGGTCGTCGCGGCGACGGCCGCCCCGACCAGGAGCAGCGGACGCGCGGCCGGACGGCGCTCGCGCAGTGCGCCCAGAGCGACGGCGAGCCCGGCGAGGCCTGTGAGCACCGCGCCGTAGTAGTAGGTCGTGAGGAGGAAGGTGGTCGCCAGGGCCCCCTCGTTGTTGAGCGCGCGGCCCTCCGTCAAGCAGAGCACCAGCAGCACGGCGATGCCGGCGAGCGCGGCCGCGGGCCGCAGCCGGCGGTGCCGGTCCGCGACGAGCCGTCGCGCGAGCATCCGGAGCACGCCGTAGAGGAGGACGACGTTGAGCACGGCATTGACCGCGAGCGCCGCCGCGGGATCGCCACCGGTCAGCAGCCACGCGACGCCGAAGACGGGGAGCTCGGGGAAGAGGAAGAGCTGGCTCGTCATCACCCACGCCGCCGGGCGGCCCTCGGCGAAGGACTGCAGGATCAGCGGCAGCGCCAGCGAGTCGCCGTCGCGGAAGAGCAGCGGCCGCCACGGCGTGCCGACCATGAATACGATCACGAGCAGGGTCCCGCTGACGACGACGGCGAGGGCGGCGAGCTCGAGGAGGGCCCTCCGGGTCCGAGGGGATCCCGTCGGACCCGCCGTCACCGGTGCTTCCCGCCGAACCGGATGGCCAGGACGAGCAGGAGGTTCTTCAGGAGGGTGTCGCTCGGGATCTTGGAGTTGCCGACCGTGCGGTCGAGGAAGACGATCGGGATCTCCTTCACTCCGCGGGCCCGGCGCAGCGCCCGGTACTTGAGCACGATCTGGAAGCCGTAGCCGGCTGCGCGGATCGTCTCGAGGTGGAGGGTGCGCAGGAGGTCCGCGCTGAAGAGGTTGAAGCCGCCGGTCCAGTCGGTGATCTTCGAGCCGAGGAAGAGGCGCGTGTAAAGGTTGCCGCCACCGCTCAGCAGCTTGCGGTCGAGCGTCCAGTCGGGAGTGCCCCCGCCCGCGATGTAGCGGGAGGCGACCACGAAGTCGGCGCCCGCGCGCACCTCGCGGAGGAAGGCGTCGATGTAGTCCGGGTCGTGCGAGAGGTCGGCGTCCATCTGCAGCAGGTAGTCGTAGCGGCGCTCGGCCGCGAGGAGGTGCTGGAAGGCCCAGATGTACGCCGCGCCGAGCCCCTCCTTCTTCTCGCGCGACAGCACGAGGACCTCGAAGGTGTCCGATCCGAGCTCGGCCGCGAGCTCGCGCGCGCGGTCCGCGGTGCCGTCGGGGGAGCTGTCGTCGATGACGGCGACGGTCACGTGGAAGTCGGGGTTGCGGGACGCCGCGAGCGCGACCCGCGGCAGCGCCGTCGCGATGTTCGCGACTTCGTTGTAGGTGGGGACGACGACGGCGAGGGAGCGCATGAGGCGGGGAGGATCCGTTCTTCCGGTGCACCGGCTGACCGGTGAGAGCCCTGCGAGTATAACGAGGCGGTGCTCGCGAGCCTCCGAGCGCGCCCCGCGGCCCGCCGCCCCGCCGCCCCGCCCGCGCACTCTCTCAGGAACATGGCACCGGCCGTTCGACCGCCCGGCAGGGGTCCGCGGTTACGATGGACGACAGTGCACGGCGGTTCACCCCTTGTTCGCCTGCCCCGATGGACGCCCGTCGGAGCCCGACGGTCGGGCATCGACGCCAGAGGGGGACGGGAAAGAGCACCGCAGATGAAGAGACTCCTCGAATCGCAGAAGGTCCGCTTCCTCATCGCGGGCTGCACCAACACGGCGATCGACTTCCTCATCCTCAACACGCTCGTGCTCCTGCTCGGTCTGCCGACCCTCGTCGCCAACGTCTTCTCCGTCCTGGTCGGCATCACGATCTCGTACGCGCTGAACCACTTCTTCGTCTTCCGCCACCCGGGCAGGGTCTCGGTCGTCACGTTCGCGAAGTTCTTCCTCGTCACCGGGTTCAGCTCGCTGGTCCTGCAGTCGGCGATCATCTACGGCTTCGAGGTCTTCTTCGACACCCGCTTCGGCAACTCGCTGCTCTTCCTCCCCAGCTCCGGCGAGAACGCCTTCCTCGCGATCAACATCGCCAAGGCCGTCGCCGTCCTCGTGGGACTGGTGTGGAACTTCTGCATGTACAAGTTCGTCGTCTTCCGCCGTCCGGCGCACGATGCGCTGCCCGCGATCGAGACGGTCTCCCCCGCCGCCGTGGCCGTCAGCACCGAGCCCGTCGACATCGTCCGCTGAGGGCCGCAGGCTCCCGGGCCCCGCTCGAGCCGCGTGCTAGCCTCGTCGAGTTCTTCCGACGGGGCACTCCTCCCGTCGACGCCGCACCACCCGGAGGCTCCCATCGCCCGCTCGACGTTGCCCATCGCGGTCGTCGTCGTCACCCACTTCTCGGGTGAGGTCCTCCGCGCGTGCCTCGAGTCCGTGCCGGAGGCGACGGAGCACGACGTGCGCATCGTGGTGGTCGACAACCTGACCACGGACGACTCCGTCCGCAGCGTCGTCGAGCGCCTGCCCCACGTCGAGTTCCACGAGACCGGGCAGAACCTCGGCTACGGCCGGGCCGTCAACTACGCGGTCGACCGCCTCGGGCCCGAAGTGGAGTGGATCCTGGTGACCAACCCGGACACGGTCTTCCTCCCCGGCTCGATCGACGCCCTCTACGCCGCCGCGACGGCGGACGACCGGATCGGCTCGATCGGGCCGCGGATCCTCGACTCCGACGGCACGATCTACCCCTCCGCCCGCGCTCTGCCCTCGCTCGGCACGGGCGTCGGGCACGCCGTCTTCGCCCACGTCTGGCCCGGCAACCCGTGGTCGGCGACCTACCGGCGCTCGCGCGCGGTCGAGACCCTCCGCCACGGCCGGATGGAGGCGGGCTGGCTCTCCGGCGCCTGCGTGATGGTGCGCCGCACGGCCTTCGAGGAGATCGGCGGGTTCGACGACCGCTACTTCATGTACTTCGAGGACGTCCAGCTGGGCGACTCGCTCGGACAGCGCGGCTGGACCAACGTCTACCTCGCCGACGCGGTCGTCTCCCACCTCGGCGGGCACTCCACCCGCCTGGCCTCGGCGCGGATGCTCGCGGTCCACCACCGCAGCGCCTACCTCTACCTCGCGCAGAAGTACGGGGCCTGGTACCAGGCGCCGATCCGTGCGGCGGTGCGCGCCGGGCTGGGCGCCCGAGTCGCGCTGATGCGCCTGCGCTCGAAGAGCTGATCCGCTCCGATCGGGCGGGCCGCCTGGCCGGCGCCGGGCGGCCCGTCCGCCGGATCGGCGGTCAGGACGCGGAGTCGAGCTCCGTGTAGAAGGCCCGCGCCTCGTCCCAGGTCGGCAGCAGGCCCTGCGCCTCGGCCTCGGCCAGCGTCGGTGCGTCGGTGTCCTTCGGTGAGAGGAGCAGCTCGCCGGCCTCCTCCGGGAAGCGCAGGCCGATCTGCTCGTCGAGCGGGTCGATCCCCTTCTCCCGCACCGGGTCGAAGGTGGCGTTCACGAGGTACGAGACCACGGCGCCCTCGGTCAGCGCCACGAAGGCGTGCGCGACGCCCTCGGCGATGTAGACGGAGCGGCGGTCGACGTCGTCGAGCAGGATCGACTCCCAGCGCCCGAAGGTCGGCGACCCGACGCGCACGTCGATCACGTAGTCGAGGACCGCGCCGGAGAAGCACGAGACGTACTTGGCCTGCGACGGCGGGATCTGCGCGAAGTGGATGCCGCGGACGGTGCCGCGCCGCGAGACGGAGGTGTTGCCCTGCCGCAGCGAGAGCGGGTGCCCGACCTTCTCGGCCAGGCGGTCGAAGCGGTAGAACTCGTAGAAGACCCCGCGATCGTCGGGGAACTGGCGCGGAGTCACTTCGTAGACGTCGGGGATGTCGAGCTCTCGGATCTGCACGGTCGCCAGTGTAACGACGGCGTGTCACGGGCCCGCGACGCCCCTCTGCGCCACCCGGCGGCGTACCGGAGCGCCGACCGTCGGCCGACGGACCGCTCGGGCATGATGAGGAGGTGACCTTCCTCCTCACGGGCGCCTCCGGCATGCTCGGCACCGACCTGCGCGCGGCCCTCGGCTCCCGCCCCAGCACCGCCCTCGGCCGCTCCGACCTCGACGTGACCGACCTCGACGCCGTGCGCGCCGCCGTCGCGGGACACGACGCCGTGGTGAACTGCGCCGCGTACACCCGCGTCGACGACGCCGAGACCGACGAGGAGGAGGCGCACCGCGTCAACGCCGTCGGAGCGCGCAACCTCGCCCTCGCCACCGCCGAGACGGGAGCCGCACTCGTGCAGGTCTCCACCGACTACGTCTTCGACGGCTCCGCGACGACCCCGTACTCGGAGGACCACCCCCGGAATCCGATCTCGGCCTACGGCCGCACGAAGGCCGAGGGCGAGCGCCTGGTGCTCGAGGCCAACCCGGAGCGCGGCTACGTCGTCCGCACGGCCTGGCTCTACGGCGAGCACGGCGGCAACTTCGCGAAGACGATGGTGCGACTGGCGGGCGTGCACGAGACGCTGACCGTCGTCGACGACCAGCACGGCCAGCCCACCTGGACCGCCGACCTCGCCGCGCGCCTGATCGAGCTGGTCGACGCGGAGGCCCCGGCCGGCGTCTACCACGGCACCAGCTCCGGCGAGACGACCTGGCTCGGCTTCGCCCGTGCCGTCTTCGCCAAGGCGGGCCTGGATCCCGAGCGCCTGCGCCCGACCGACAGCGGCTCGTTCGTCCGCCCCGCTCCGCGTCCGGCCTACTCGGTCCTCGGCCATGACGGCTGGAGCCGGGCGGGCCTGCCGCCGCTGCGCTCCTGGCAGGACGCCCTCGCCGCCGCACCCCTCGAGGCGGTGACCCCGTGACCACCACCCTCCGCGTCGTCGTCGACCAGATGCTCGCCCGCGTGCCCGGCGGCATCGGCCGCTACACCGAGGAGCTCACCCGCGAGCTGATCGCGACGGCTCCCCGCGACTGCGAGGTGGAGGCCGTCGTCTCCGCCCACCCGCCCGAGAAGGAGGAGGAGCTGCGCCTGCGCCTGCCCGGCCTCGCGCGCATCCACCGGCTGCCGCTCGGGCGCCGCGAGCTCTCGCGCGCCTGGCAGTACGGGATCGCCATCCCGGCCGGCGGCGGCATGATCCACGCCCCGAGCCTCTTCGCCCCGTTGCGCAGCCACGACGGGAGCGAGGGCGAGCAGATCGCCGTCACGATCCACGACACGGTGCCGTGGACGCATCCCGAGACCCTCACCCCGCACGGCGCGAAATGGCACCGGGCGATGGCCAAGCGCGCCCGCAAGCACGCGGACGCCGTCGTCGTCCCCACCCACGCCGTCGCCCACCAGCTCTCCCAGCTGATGGACTTCGGCGATCGACTGCGCGTGATCGGCGGAGCCGTCGGCTCCGGCCTGGTCGTCCCGGAGGACGCCGACGAGCGCGCCACGGCGCTGGGCCTCCCCCCGGAGTACGTGCTGAGCGTCGGCACGCTGGAGCCGCGCAAGGGCCTGGTCTCGCTGATCGCGGCCTTCGGAGGAGCGTCCGCGCCGGCGATCCCGCTGCTCCTGGTCGGCCCGACCGGCTGGGGCGACCTCGACGTGGCCTCCGTCGCCGACGAGCAGGGCCTCGACGAGACGCGCGTGCGCGCCCTGGGAGTCCTCAGCGATGCCGACCTCGCCGTCGTCCTCTCCCGGGCCACCCTCTTCGTCTACCCGAGCATCGCCGAGGGCTTCGGCCTGCCCGTGCTCGAGGCGATGCACTTCGGAGTGCCGGTGGTGCACTCCGACGACCCCGCGCTGATGGAGGTCGCCGCGGACGCCGGCGTCGCCGTCGAGCGCGGCGACGCGAAGGACTACCCGGACCGCCTCGCCCTCGCCATGAGCAGCGTGCTCGCCGACACCGGGCTGCGCGAGCGGATGTCGGTGGCCGGCCGCGACCGCTCCCGCGCCTTCAGCTGGCGCGACTCCGCCGAGCGCGTCTGGGCGCTGCACGCCGACCTCTGAGGCGTGCGGCACCCGGCCGTCTACGGCGCGGAGTCGCCCGACAGTCCGGCGCTCACCAGCGAGTGCACGACGTCGTAGTCCGGATCCTCCGGGTCGACGGCCGGCGGGACCAGCTCGATCGGGTCCACCGGCTGCGACTTCGTCTTGAGCCCCAGCTGGACGAAGTAGCCGAGCATCCCCTGCGGGACGTCCGTCTTGATGACCTGGGACCCGGCGGACGCCACGTCCTGGAACTTGGCGAGGACGTTGCCCGGCTCGAACTGGGCGAGCAGCGCCTCCTGCACCTGCCGCTGGCGCGCCATCCGGTCGTAGTCGCTCGTGGTGTAGCGCGAGCGGGCGTAGGCGAGGGCCTGCTCGCCGTTGAAGTGCCAGTGCCCGGGATCGATCCACTGGTTGACGCCCTGCATCACGCCGTCGGAGTCGGGCAGCCCGCCCAGGGGCAGCGGCTCGTCGGCCACGTAGTCGATGTCGATGCCGCCGAGCGCGTCGATCAGCTGGGCGAAGCCCTCCATGTCGATCAGCGCGTAGTACTGGATCCTCAGGTCGAGGATGCCCTCGACCGCGTCGCGCATCGCCTCGATGCCGGGCTCGCTGCCGTGGTCGACGGCGTCGGGGTAGAGCTCCGGGTGCTTCAGCTCGACCTCGGTGTAGACCGAGTTGAGCTTGCAGACGTCGACGGCGCAGTTGTCGGTGTCGTAGCCGTCGGGGTAGAGCTCGTGCATCGGGCTGGTCTCGGGGAACGGGAAGTCGACGAACTCGCGCGAGACGCCGATGATCGAGGCCTTGCCGCTCGACGCGTCGATGCTGACCACCGAGATGCTGTCGGGGCGCAGACCGTCGCGGTCCTCTCCCGCGTCGCCGCCGAGGAGCATCACGTTGTAGCGGCCGTCGATCGGCTGCTCGATCGCTCCGCCGCCGAAGATCGACGACAGCGTCCCCCGTGTCACGCCGAGCAGGTAGGTGCCGTAGGCGGTGGTGCCGACCGAGATCGCCATCAGCGCGATCGTCGCGAACGCGAGCACGCCGCGCATCCGCGGGCGCACCCGGACGACGCGGATCAGGCGGAGGGTGTCGAGCGTCAGCACGGCCCAGACCACCCCGTAGACGACGAGCGCGGCCTGGAGCGCGAGCATCGAGACGTCGAAGGTCGCGAGCGTGTAGAGGCCGGTCGGGAAGACGAAGTAGAGGAGCACCGCGACCAGGAGGGCGACCCAGAGCCCGAGGGTGAAGCCGAGCCCCAGGCGCCCGAGCCGGCGGTTGCCCGCGAGGACCTGAGCGGACCCGGGCACCAGCAGGTTGACGATCAGCAACCACCACGCCCGCCGCGTCATGAAGGCGCGGGAGGCGACGTCCGGGTGCCGCAGCGGCAGGGCGACGGCCGTCACAGGCCCGCCACCAGGGCGTCGTTCTTCGCGGCGACCTGCACCTCGAGGTCGGCGGCGAAGGCGTCGAGCGCTGCGGAGAGGGCGTCGTCCGCGGTCGCGAGGATCTTCACCGCGAGCAGTCCGGCGTTCCGCGCTCCGCCGATGGAGACGGTGGCGACGGGGACGCCCGCGGGCATCTGCACGATCGAGAGGAGGGAGTCGAGCCCGTCGAGTCGGGCGAGCGGGACCGGCACTCCGACGACGGGGAGCGAGGTCACGGCGGCGAGCATGCCGGGGAGGTGGGCGGCTCCGCCCGCTCCGGCGATGACGACCTTCAGGCCGCGGCCGCGGGCCTCGCGGCCGTACGCGATCATCGCCTCCGGGGTGCGGTGCGCGGAGACGACCCGGACCTCGTGCGCCACGCCGAACTCGGCGAGGACGGTGGACGCCGCCTGCATGACGGACCAGTCCGAGTCCGACCCCATCACGACGCCGACGAGCGGCGCGGGCCCGTTCACGAGCGCGTCCGCGCTCACGAGAGGGCTCCGGCAGGGGTCGGGGAGGTCGGCAGGCTCGTCACGGCGACCATCGTACGGGTCAGTCCGTGAGAACGGCCGCCGCCGCGCGAGCCTCGTAGACCACGAGGTCGAGGTCGTCGCCGCCGGCGTTCACGTGCCCGACCTTGCGGCCCGGTCGCGGCTCCTTGCCGTAGTTGTGCACCTTCACACCCGGGTGATCGGCGAGCACCCGCGGGTAGCGGTCGGTCAGCGACTCCCCCACCGGGCCGCCGAGCACGTTGACCATCACGGTCCACGGATCGCGGCAGCCCGTCGCGCCGAGCGGCAGGTCGAGGACCGCGCGCAGGTGCTGCTCGAACTGCGACGTGGTCGATCCGTCCATCGTCCAGTGGCCGCTGTTGTGCGGGCGCATGGCCAGCTCGTTGACCAGGATCCGGTCGTCCGTCGTCTCGAACAGCTCGACGGCCAGGACGCCGGTGACCCCGAGGCTGTCGGCGATCGTCTGCGCGATCTCGGCCGCGGCTGATGCGAGCCGGCCGGCGGACGCGGGGGCCGGAGCGATCACCTCGGCGCAGACGCCGTCGCGCTGCACCGACTCCACCACCGGCCAGAGGATGCTCTCGCCGGAGGGGCGCCGGGCGATGAGCTGCGCGAGCTCGCGGCGGAAGCCCACCAGCTCCTCGACCAGGAGCGAGCCGCCCCGGCCGTCCTCGGCGAGGGCGGTGAACCAGTCGTCCGCCTCGTGGGCGCCGCGCACCACGCGCACGCCCTTGCCGTCGTAGCCGCCGCGCGCGGTCTTCACCACGGCGCTGCCGCCGTGCTCGGCCAGGAACTCCCCCAGCTCCTCGGCGGAGGAGACCTGGGCCCACTCGGGCACGGGCACGCCGAGCTCGGTCAGGCGGCGCCGCATCATCAGCTTGTCCTGGGCGAACATCAGGGCGTCGGGGCCGGGGTGCACGGCGACGCCGCGGGCGATGAGCTCGCGGAGGATCGGCTGGGGAACGTGCTCGTGGTCGAACGTCACCACGTCCACGGTCTCGGCGAAGGCGAGCACGGTCGCCTCGTCGCGGTAGTCGCCGACCCGTGTCGCGGCGAGCCCCGCCGGGGCGCCCTCGCTCTCGGCGAGCACGGCGATCTCGATGCCGAGCTCCACCGCCGCGGGGATCATCATCCGGGCGAGCTGGCCGCCCCCGATCACGCCGACGCGCATGGCGCTCCTCCGTCTCCGCCCGCTGGCGCGGGGCGGCTCCATGCTACCGAGGCCCCGACGCGCTCACGCGGGCGGCGGCCACTCCGGCTCGAGAGCGGGAGCCGCGCCGATCGCCTCCCGCAGCAGGTCGGCCGTGAGCTCCGGATCCGGCAGGTCCCGCAGCACGAACACCTCGGCTCCCGCCTGCAGGATCCGGACGTCCCCGCACCGGGCGAGGCGCTGGCCGAGGGAGCGCTCGACCACGACCTCCATCCTCCGATCGAAGACCACCTCGGCCCGCCGGATCGACGCCACGCCCCGGCGCGCGCTGAGGCCGGAGGCGGTGACGCGGTAGCGCACGCTCGCCCAGCCCGCGATCCCGGGAGCGCAGAGGAGCAGCACCAGAAGTGCGGTGCCGAGCCCGATGATCCAGCGCTGCAGGGCGAGCTCGAACTGCGCGGCGAAGTAGAAGCCCGTCCAGGTGAGCAGGAGGAGGCCGACGACCGGTGCGACCGCCCGGCGGGCGCGCGGGGTCAGCCGCGCCAGCTCGCGGTCGGCGGGGTCGGTCCTGGCCATCAGGAGCGCAGGTGCGTGACGTCGCCGGCCGTGAACGAGCGCAGCGCGCCGCCCTGCTCGAGCAGGAGCGAGCCGTCCGGGGCGAGTGCGGCGGCGGTCCCCTCCTCCTGCGTGCCGTCGGGCAGCTCGAGCCGGACGCGCGTGCCGAGGGTGCCGCAGGAGGCGCGGACGGCGGCGGCCGCTCCGGAGGCCTCGGCGTCGCCCTGGGCGAGCAGCGGAGCCAGCAGCCCCTGGAATCCGGTCAGGAACGCGGCGAGCACCTCGTCGGCGCTCGTCGTCCGTGCTCCGGCGAGGGCGAGCGAGGTGGCGGTCGGGACCGGCAGCTCCGCCTCCGTCAGCAGCAGGTTCACGCCGGTGCCGACGACGACCCGCCCGTCCGGCAGGCGCTCGGCGAGGATCCCCGCGACCTTCCGGCCGTCGATCAGGACGTCGTTGGGCCACTTGACGGCGACATCCCCGTCGACGAGGGGTGCGAGGGCCCGGGCGAGAGCGGCGCCGGCCACGAGCGGCAGCCAGCCGGAGGCCTCGGCGCCGAGGGCGGAGGCGTCGACCAGCGTCGAGGCCGCGAGCGTGCGGCCCGCGGGCGCCTGCCAGACGCGCCCCAGCCGGCCGCGCCCGGCGCGCTGGTCGCCGGTGGCGACGACGGAGAGGTGCGGCCACGCGGCGGGGTCGGCGGCCGCCCGCTCGCGGAGCTCGTCGTTCGTCGACCCCGCCGACTCGAGCGCGAGGACGCGGGGGGAGACGGCGGAGGAGAGCGGGAGGAGCATGCCGCCACGGTAGCGGCGGCTCCCGCGAGGCCGCTCCGAGCGCCGCTCGCGACGTCCCGCCCTTGTCCGGATCCTCCCGTTCGGAGCGGCCCTCCCTGTGCGAGTGCGACAAGAGGAGGCGTCCGCCCCGCCGGTAGGGTGAGCGGGTGACCGCGAACACCGAACGTCCCGCGCCCGATCTGTACACGACCGCGGGGAAGATCGCGGACCTCAGGAACCGCTACCACGAGGCCGTCACGGCCAGTGGCGAGGCGGCGATCGAGAAGCAGCACGCCAAGGGCAAGATGACCGCACGGGAGCGGATCGACACCCTCCTCGACCCGGGCTCGTTCGTCGAGCTGGACGAGTTCGTCCGCCACCGCACCCACGCCTTCGGCATGGAGAAGAAGCGACCCTACGGCGACGCCGTCGTCACCGGCACCGGCACCATCCACGGCCGCCAGGTCGCCGTGTACTCGCAGGACTTCACGATCTTCGGCGGCTCGCTCGGCGAGGTGGCCGGCGAGAAGATCATCAAGGTGATGGACCTCGCCCTGAAGACCGGCGTCCCGATCATCGGCATCCTCGACTCCGGCGGAGCACGGATCCAGGAGGGCGTGGTCGCCCTCGGCAAGTACGGCGAGATCTTCCGCCGCAACACCGCGGCGAGCGGCGTGATCCCCCAGATCTCGATCATCTGCGGCCCAGCCGCGGGAGGCGCGGTCTACTCCCCCGCCCTGACCGACTTCGTGATCATGGTCGACAAGACCAGCCAGATGTTCGTCACCGGGCCCGACGTGATCAAGACCGTCACCGGCGAGGACGTCGGCATGGAGGAGCTCGGCGGCGCGCTGACCCACAACAAGATCTCGGGCGTCTCGCACTACCTCGCGAGCGACGAGAACGACGCGCTCGACTACGCGCGGACGCTCCTCTCCTTCCTCCCGGACAACAACCTGTCGCCGGTACCCGTCTTCGAGACCGAGGTCGATCTCGAGACGACCGACGCGGACCGCTTCCTCGACACGGTCATCCCGGACAGCCCGAACCAGCCGTACGACATGCGCGCCGTCATCGAGCACATCGTCGACGAGGGCGACTTCCTCGAGGTGCAGCCGCTGTTCGCGCCGAACATCGTGATCGGCTTCGGCCGCGTCGAGGGCCGCTCCGTCGGCATCATCGCGAACCAGCCGAGCGCCATGGCGGGCACGCTGAACATCGAGGCGGGCGAGAAGGCGTCCCGCTTCGTCCGCTTCTGCGACGCGTTCTCGCTGCCGATCCTGACCCTGGTCGACGTCCCGGGCTACCTGCCCGGCACCGACCAGGAGTGGACCGGCGTCATCCGCCGCGGCGCGAAGCTGCTCTACGCCTACGCCGAGGCGACCGTGCCGCTGGTCACGGTCATCCTGCGCAAGGCCTACGGCGGCGCGTACATCGTGATGGGGTCCAAGCAGCTGGGAGCCGACATCAACCTCGCGTGGCCGACCGCCGAGATCGCCGTCATGGGAGGCCAGGGCGCGGTGAACATCCTCTACCGCAACGAGATCCGCAAGGCGGAGGAGGCCGGCGAGGACGTCGCAGCCGTCCGGACGCGCCTGGCGAACGAGTACACCTACAACGTCGCGAGCCCGTTCCTCGCGGCCGAGCGCGGCGAGCTCGACGGCGTGATCGAGCCCTCGGCGACGCGTGTCTCCGTCATCAAGGCGCTGCGGGCGCTGCGCACCAAGCGCGCCAACCTGCCCGCGAAGAAGCACGGCAACATCCCGCTCTGACCCGACTCGCTCGGACGCCGCGGCAGGAGACGGGAGACCGTCCGTGCCGCGGCGTTCCGCTGCGACCGCCTCCTCACGGGGCGGAGGGGGCGGAACGATCAGTCGGAGGAGCCGGGCCCGGTCCGTCGGGCAGCGGACTCCGCGGGAGCATCGGTCCGCACGACGGGAGCGTCCGGCTCCGCGGCCGGAGCATCCGGCTTCCCTGTCGCGGAATCGGGCTCCGCTTCCCGGGCATCCGCCCTCGCAGCCGGAGCACCCGCCTTCACCGCAGGACCACCCGCCTTCACCCCAGGACCGTCCGGCTCGGCTGTCGGAGCACCCGCCTTCGCCGCAGGAGCGCCTGCCCTGGCGGCCGGAGCATCCGGCTTCGCCGCGGACGCCTCGGACGGCTTCTCCTCCGGCTTCGCCCCGACCACCCGCGCGAACGCCAGCGCCTGCGCGGCGGAGAGGTCGGGCAGATAGGCGCGACCCAGCGCGGCTCCGATCCGGGGCAGCTGCAGCGCGTCGGGGTAGGTCATCCAGAGGCCCGCGTAGCGCGGGTGGAACTTGGCCTTGAAGCGGAACAGCGACGTGAAGCCGTAGGCCGGCTCGAGCGTCCGCGAGAGGAACTCGAGCAGGCGCGAGAGGACCGTCGGCTCCGGAGGCTCCTCCCCCTCCTCGACCGGTGCGGTGGCGAGCGGTGCGCCCGAGAGCGAGAGGAACTCGGCACCCTCCTCCTTGACGCGCAGCGCCGCGGAGGCGATGAGGAACTCCATGATCCCGGGCATCGAGTCGTCGGAGCGGCGCATGAAGTCGAGGGTCCAGCCGACCACGCGCCCCTCCCGATGCACGGGCAGCCAGCTCGTCACCCCCTGCAGCACGCCGTCCGGTCCGACCGCGAGCAGGAGGGCGACGTCGGGATCGCGGACCTCGTCGATCCCACCGAGGGTGAAGCCCATCTCGGGCAGCGCCTTCTCGGCGACCCAGCGCTCCGACAGGTCGACGATCTGGTTGGCCATGCCGAGGGAGAGCTCGGGCCAGCTGGTCCACTGCGCCTCGATGCCCAGCTTGATGCCGCGCGTGAGCGGGTAGCGCACCTTCTGCCACCGCTTGCCGGTGAGCTCGAAGGAGGAGAGCTCGATGATCGTCTCCTCGCCGACCGAGAGGCGCGACCAGCCGAGCCGGTCGAAGACGGGGAGCAGCTCGTCGTGGATGCTGTAGAAGACGGGCGTCCAGCTGCGCTCGTCGCAGAAACGCACGAACTCGGCCACGACGTCCTCCCGCCGCTCGGGAGCGCAGGCCGGGTCGGAGAGGGTGATCGCCACGCCGCCGATCACCCGGTAGGCGACTCCGCCGGTCCCGTCGGCCGAGATCCAGTGCGCGTTGCCCTCCCAGGTCCCCTGGTGGCCGAGGCTGCCGGCGCCGTGCACGGACAGGAGCGCGCGGTACCGCGCCTCGTCGCCGCGGTTCCGCTGCACGTCGGTGGCCCGGAGCAGAGCGACCACCGCCACGACGACCACGAGCCAGAACACCGGGCCGACCCACTCGAAGACGATCCGCGCAACGGGCTCCCGCGGCACGGCGAGCAGTCCGGCGCCGCCGAGGAAGCTCACCGGGACGAAGCGCAGCAGCCCGTCCAGGAGGAGCCTCCCGAGGCCCAGGAGCGGCTCGAAGCTCGTGCGCACGCCGGCCGAGAGCGCCAGGTAGCCGCCGAGGGACACGACGAAGGCGATGGCGACGACCCGCGTCCAGAGCCTCGCAGCGGCACGGGGCGCGCGGATGCGGAAGTGCCTCCTCCCGATCACGAGCATCGCCACGACGGCCAGCGGCACCAGCACCGTCGTCGCCACCCAGAGCAGGTACTCGGCGTAGTACAGGAACTCGGGGTGACGGGCGGCGCGCTGGAGGGAGAAGACCTCCAGGATCGCGATCGCGATGTTCACCCCGACCGCCAGCAGCAGGCCCAGGCGGCGCCCGGAGCGCAGGCCGTAGGCGGCGACGAGCAGGAGGAGGAGCGGGACGAACGTCAGCAGGATCGGCCCGGGGGCGACCAGGCTCAGCTTCACGTGGTGCGCGCAGTGCCGGAGGGCGCGGCTGCACGGGTCCTCGAGGTCCGTCGTCCCCGTGAAGGCGCTCTGCAGCAGTCGGCCGAGGAACGAGAACGGACCGTAGCCCGAGTCCGAGAGGACGGCGACGAGCGGACCGATGGCGGTGACGACGACGACCGCCGCCAGCAGCCCCCGGGACTCGCGGTGCGAGCTCGGGGCCGGACGCTGCGGACGCAGTCCCGACGCTCCCCGCGCGAGCACCGCGCCGAGCACGAGCCCCGCGCCGCCCGCGAGGAGCCGGTACGCGTCGGCGGAGTCGCCCGCGTAGAGCACGAACATCAGCACGACGGCGAAGACGGTCACCCGGAGCCGGCGACGCCACAGAGCGCCCATGAAGGCGGTCGAGGCGATGAGGGCGCCGACCGCGCCGATCAGCGGGTCGAAGGTGTGGTCGCCGACGGTGTCGCCCGCCCACCACTCGCCGGCGAGAGCGCCGATCGACTGCACGGAGGACCCGACGACGATCCCGACGGCGCCGGTCACGAGGAAGGCGAGGAGGGTGCGGGCCGAGCCGAGGCGGCGCTCCGCGGCGAGGAGCATCGGGAGCACCAGCACGACGTCCAGGAGCAGCTGCAGCGGGTCCGCCGCGATCAGGAGGGCGGTCACCGCTGTCCACGGACGGCCGTCGAGGGTCGTCATCGGGCCCGCCGCCCACCAGGACGTCGTCTCGGCTCCCGCGGGGGCGACGAGCGTCCCCGTGATCGCGCTCGCGGCCAGGAGGACCAGGACGACCGAGACGGCCGCGGGCGACCTCCGGACCAGCAGACGCAGGGGGCGCAGCGCCGCGGCACCGCTCCTCGGGAACCACGTCGGCATGCGGGGACGCTCCTGTTCGCAACGGACGGACGACGCTCCGGCGGCATCCGGCGTCAGCATAGCCATGCCCCGCCGACCGGCGCCGTGAACGGCATGCGATAGCGTCACGGGATGACCGCCTCCGACTCCGCACCCGCCGTCGTCATCTCCACCCCCGGCCTCGACGCCGCCGAGATCGCCGCCGTCACGGCCGTCGTCACCGCACTGACCTCTCGCACCGAGGCCGAGCCGGAGACCCCGCAGGAGCTCAGCGGGGGCTGGAACGACCGCGCCGCGGCGGTCCGCAGGCCGCTCCGGCCGGCACCCGGAGCGTGGCGCTCCTTCTCCGGCTGAGCGGACTCGCAGACGCAGCCCGTCGGGGAACGAGCGATCCGCGACGCGGAACGTGAAATTTGTCCCCCGATTAGTCCCCTAAAGTGCTGACTATGCGCCTCCTGGCGGAGCGAGCACACTAGTGGACGTACGGTGCTCCTCCTTCGGAAGGGGCACCGCCAATCACTCGCCGACCAGGGTAAGCAGGCGGGTGTGTTGGGGGCGAGTGAGGGTAATATTCGGGTTGTTACCCTCACTCGGGGTTTGACGGCGGGCCGGGCCCCCTCTTCGGAGGAGTGGACGGCCCGCCGCACTCCGTTAACGGGCTTTCGTCCTGACGCGCTCTGCGCTCAACGGGCTCTGCCCATGACGGCTGCTCACGCTCGTGCCGCGCCGTGCCGCGCCGCGCCGACGATCGGTCCGCTCCGAGAGACCGGGCGCGCCGAGACCTGAGCTGTGCTGAGAGCCGGAGCGTACCGCCCGCGGCACCGATCCGAGATACGCACGCCCTCCGGGGCGGGTCGCCGCCGGTCGCTGAGCGTGCGGACGGCCGCGCCGTCCCGCGCGCTCTCCGCCGCTCAGACGTCCCGTCCGCCGACGCCGTCGCGCCGGATCTCGACCCAGGCGTCGACCTCGTCCCCCGCGTCGTCGGAGCCGAGGGCGCCCGCGCTACCGTCGCCGGCCGTCCGCAGGCCCACGACCGTGACGGCCGACGCCGAGTCGGCCGACGCGGTGCGCACCACCACGCGGTCGACCTCCTCGCGGATCCCGCTCAGAGCCTGGGCGAGCTCCCCCAGCACCCGCTGGCTCTCGCCCTCGGAGGTGCGGTCGAGGCCGCCGTCGTCGAGCACCGAGACGGTCACCCCCCGCCGCCGCGCGTCGAGCACGAGACGCCGCACCTCGTCGTCCAGCAGCCGCCGGCCGCGGATCTCGTCGCGCACGGCCGCCTCGAGCAGCCGGCACTCGCGCCGCTCCTCGTCGGTGAGGCCCGGTCCCGGCTCGGCGATGCGCAGCAGCATGTCGGCGGCGAGGGCACGGGTCTGCTCCAGCCGGACCTCGCGCTCCGTGAGGTGCGCCTCCTCCGCGGCCCGCCACGACGCGGCCGCGCGCTCGGCCGCCTCGAGCACGCGCGCCTCGGAGCCCGCGCGCCCGAGCTCGACGATGAGCAGCTGCGCGATCGCGACCCAGGCGATCCCCCCGACGACGCCGAGAGTGGCCAGCGCGGCCGGGCCGGCCCAGAACACGGTGTGCACGATCAGGAAGCCGACGCCGACCCAGGCGCAGGCCGCGCGCCGGCGGGCGCACACGATCGTCATGAGGGTGCCGACCGCGGCGATGTACCAGGTGGAGTAGCCGTTGGAGGCGCCCGGATCGAGCGACGGCGCGACCAGCAGCGGCAGAGCGACGGCGACCGCGGTCATCCCGACCGCGACGGGCAGGGCGAGCCGGGTCGTCGCTCCCGGCCAGAGGGCGACGACGGTCGCCGCGACGTACAGCGCGACCGCGACGAGGTCGGCCGGCGTGGCCGGGGAGATGCGGAAGGAGAAGAAGGCGAGCACCACGTGGTACAGCGAGAAGCCGGCGCCGAGCGCCTGGAGCAGGGGGCGCGGGTAGGCGATCACGGCCCTCCTCCCGCGTCCGCCCGCCAGGAGAGGACGACACGGGTGCCCTCGCCCGGAGTCGAGTCGACCCGCGCCGATCCCCGCGCGTTGTGCACCCGCTCGAGGATGGAGAGCCGGATGCCCAGCCGCTCGCGCGGGACGTCGGCGAGCCGGAAGCCGCGGCCGTCGTCCTCCACCACGACCTCCACCGCGCCGTCGCCCAGCAGCCCGTGCACGGCGCGGTGGACGCTGCCGCTCGGACCCGCGTGCTGAACGCTGTTGGCGAGCGCCTGCCAGACCGCGCCGAGCAGCGCCTCGGCCACCGGGCGCGGCAGCGTCGTCGCGCGCGGATCCACTCCGTCGGCCGTCGCGACTGCGATCTCGGTCCCGAAGGTGGACGCCGCGTGGGCGAGCTGGCGCTGCAGGAGCTCGAGCGGGACCAGCCCCTCGGGCGGCTCCGGCTCGTGGTCGGGCAGCAGCACGGCGAGGGTGCGCTGCGCCATCGAGGAGACCAGCGCACGCTCGGCCGGCGACTCGGCGGAGGCGGCGGAGAGCAGCGTCGCAAGCACGTTGTCGTGCACCAGGGCGTCGACCTCGACCCGCTCCACCTCGCCGGCGTGCTGGCGCATCGCCGCCTCGTACTGCTCCATGGCCGTCGTCTGCGCGCGATCGATCTGGTCGGCCGACTGCCGGAGCACGGTGATCAGCACCAGCATCACGAAGCCGACGATGCCCACGTAGGCGGCGTCGAGGATCGCGCGGGTCGGCTCCGCCCCGCCGCCGGAGGGGAGGACGCGCAGCAGCCCGAACAGCACGGTCGTCACCGACACGTACGCGATCGCGATCCGGAGGGGAGCCGCGATCGTGCAGAAGGCGGTGCCGATGGTCAGCAGGTACCAGATCCACGGGGTCTCGCGGTCCGCGCCCCCGGTGGCGACGGCGGCCGGCCAGGTCAGGAGGGCCACGAGGACACCGACCGCGACCAGGACCGCCGTGATCCGCGTGCCCCGCCGCAGCACGGCGGTGACCACGGCGGCGGTGAGCGATCCGAAGACCAGCACCAGCACCGGCCAGGCCACCTCGGGGCGCAGGAGGGGCAGCTGCGCGAGGATCGGCGGCACGGTCTGCACGCCGAAGCCGAAGCCGAAGAACGACACGACCGTGCTGATGATCCGGTCGATGCGCTCGCGCCCGGCGTTGCGGCGGGCGATCGGCGCCTCAGCGCCCGCCATCGCCGTCGTCCGGGTCGATGCCCGGCAGGATGCCGTCCTCCACCGCGCGCCGCAGCAGATCGACCTTCGTCGGGGCGGGACGGCCGATCTCGACGTACTTGTCGCGGATCCGGTCGAGGTACTCCTTCGCCGTCGACACCGAGATCTGCAGCCGCTCGGCCACCAGCTTCAGTGGCAGCCCCGAGGCGTAGAGGTGCAGGACGTCGCGCTCGCGACGGCCGAGCACGGCCCGCGCGAAGTCGTCGTCGGCGTCGATGGCCGAGGCCCACTCCAGATTGTTGAGGACCACGCCGCGGGCGACCGTGCGGATGGCGGCGACGACCGTCGACATGGGCGAGGACTTCGGGATGACGCCGGCCGCTCCCGCGGCGAGCGCCTCCCGCACGGCCACGACGCGGTCCGCGATGCTGTGGACGAGGACGGCGGAGCCGCGCACCTGCCCCCACTTGACGTTGCTGGTGATGCTCGAGCCGTCGTTCAGGGACAGGTCGAGGACGAGCACCTCGATCTCGGCGCCGCCGATCGTGCTCTCGAGGGCCTGGACGGTCTCGGCGGCGGCGACCACCTGCATTCCCGCGCTCTCGACGGCGGCGGCCACGCCCAGGCGCACCGACTCGTGGTCGTCCACGATCGCCACGCGCACGCGCGGGGCCTCGGCTGCGTCGACGTGGGGCTCCATCCCGCCCATGGTACGCAGACGCGGGCCCGCGGTCAGTCCTCTCGGCGGACCAGTCGCGCAACGGCCTCCACGTGGGAGGTGTGCGGGAAGAGGTCGAAGCTTTCGAGGCGCTCCAGCTCGTAGCCCGCCCCGGTCAGGGCGCCCACGTCGCGGGCGAGCGAGACCGGGTCGCAGGCGACGTAGACGAGCTGCGCCGGCCGCAGCTCCGCCAGAGCGTCGGTGACCGCTCGGCCGGCGCCCGAGCGCGGCGGGTCGAGGACCACGGTCGCCGCGCGCCACCGCGCCCGCTCGCGCGTATCGGCCTGGGCGACGACGTCGCGGAGGTAGCGGTCGACGCGGGCGGTCACCGCGCGGGCGCCGACCTGGTCGGCCAGGTTCTCGAGCGCGTGCTCGGTGGCGCGGGAGTCGCTCTCGACGCTGGTCACGCGCACTCCGGCGCCGAGGCGGTCGGCCAGCGCCGCGGCGAGCAGGCCCACCCCGCCGTAGAGGTCGTGGTTGGCGGCCGACGGGTCCGCCGCGTCCGCGTCGACAGCGGCCTGCACGGCCTCGAAGAGCGCGGCGGCGGCTCCGCGGTGCACCTGCCAGAAGCCGGTGCGGTCGACCCGGAAGGTGCGGTCGGCGACGAACTCGCTCACCACCGTGCGGTCGCGGCGGGCGCGCTTGTCGGAGGGGTCGTGCACGAGCACTGCGGCTCCCTCGGACCCGGCCGCGTCGACGAGGTCGACCACCGAGCCGGGAGCGAGGCGCTCGCCGAGCGGTGCGGCCAGGGAGGAGTCGGCGGTCGCGAGGGGCAGCGACTCCACGGTGACGACGTGGTGGCTGCGTGCCGCGTAGGGGCCGACCCGTCCGTCGTCGTCGACGTGGAGGCGGTTCCGCGTGCGCCAGCCGAGGCCTCCGGACGCGTCGTCCCCGCGGATCGGCGAGACCTCCACCTCGACCTCGCGACGGGCGAAGCGGGAGAAGGAGTCGACGAGCACGAGGCGCTTCAGCTCGCGCTGGTAGGCCAGGTCGGCGTGGCCGAGCTCGGCGCCGCCGACGCGCTCCTCCGGGCGGCGGTCGAGGGCGGCCTCGGGCCAGACGTGCTCCACCCGGTGCTCGGACGCCTCGAGCACCTCGAGCGCCTCGGCGCGCCAGAAACTGTCGTGCCGGACCTCGCTGATCCGCGCCCGCACGCGCTCGCCGAGGAGGACGTCCGGGACGAAGACGACGCGGCCCTCGTGCCGGGCGACGAACACGCCGCCGTGGGCGACGTTGCTAATGTCGAGCTCGATCTCGGTCCCGAGTGCGTCGTCGGCCCCGTCGGGGCGGGCGGATGCTCGGGACGGGGTCTGTGCCATCCGTCGAGCATCCCACAGCGTGGGCCCGGCCGCAGGGAGCCCTCGTGCGCCTCTACCTCGCCTCCACCTCCCCCGCGCGCCTCGCGCTGCTGCGGGCCTCCGGGATCGAGCCCGTCGTCGTCCCCTCCGAGGTGGACGAGCCCGCGGCCGTCGCCCGGGCCGAGCAGGAGCGGGGCGCGGCGCTGGACGCGGACGCCACCGTCTCGCTGCTCGCCCGCGCCAAGGCGCACGCTGTCCTGCGCCCGGACATCGACGGTCTGGTGCTCGGCGGCGACTCCGCGTTCGTCCTCGACGGCGTCGTCCACGGCAAGCCGCACGAGCCCGAGCGGGCCCGGGAGCGCTGGCGCGCCCAGCGCGGACGCACCGGCCGCCTCCACTCCGGCCACTGGCTCGTCGACCACCGCGGCGGGAGGATCGTCGCCGAGGCCGGAGCGGTCACCTCCGCCGCCGTCACGTTCGCCGATGACATCGACGACGCCGAGATCGACGCCTACGTCGCCACCGGCGAGCCCCTCGAGGTGGCCGGCGCCTTCACCATCGACGGCCGCGGCGCCGGCTTCATCACCGCGATCGAGGGCGACCCCTCGACGGTGATCGGGATGTCGGTGCCGACCCTCCGCACTCTGGTGCGGAGCCTCGGCGTCGACTGGACCGCGCTCTGGAACCGCTGAGGCCCGTCCCGCCCTTGTGAGGAACCGACGAAGGCCCTCCGCTTCTTTGTGGTGAGCCGCGCCGGGCCGGGCGGCGCCGCCCCCTAGGGTTGGGGACCATGCCGAAGATTACGAAGGTGCTCGTCGCCAACCGGGGCGAGATCGCCGTCCGAGTCATCCGCGCCGCCCGCGACAGCGGGATCGCCTCCGTGGCCGTCTACGCCGACCAGGACCGCGACGCCGTGCACAGCCGCCTCGCCGACGAGGCCTACGCCCTCGGCGGGACGACCAGCGCCGAGACCTACCTCGTCATCGACAAGCTGCTCTCGGTGGCGCGCCGCTCCGGTGCCGACGCCGTGCACCCCGGCTACGGCTTCCTCGCCGAGAACGCCGACTTCGCCCGCGCCGTCATCGACGCCGGCCTGATCTGGATAGGCCCCGGCCCCGAGGCCATCGAGCGCCTCGGCGACAAGGTCTCGGCCCGCCACGTCGCCGAGAAGGTCGGCGCGCCGCTGGCCCCGGGAACCCTCAACCCCGTCTCCGGTGCCGCCGAGGTGCTCGAGTTCGTGGACCAGTACGGCCTCCCCGTCGCGATCAAGGCGGCCTTCGGCGGCGGCGGTCGCGGCCTCAAGGTCGCCCGCGAGCGCGACGAGGTCGAGGAGCTGTTCGCCTCGGCCACGCGCGAGGCCGTCGCCGCCTTCGGCCGCGGCGAGTGCTTCGTCGAGAAGTACCTCGACCAGCCGCGCCACGTCGAGACCCAGTGCCTGGCCGACGCGCACGGCAACGTCGTCGTGGTCTCCACCCGCGACTGCTCCCTCCAGCGCCGCCACCAGAAGCTCGTCGAGGAGGCGCCCGCGCCGTTCCTGACGGACGCGCAGAACACCGAGCTCTACCGCGCCTCGAAGGCGATCCTGCAGGAGGTCGGCTACCTCGGCGCCGGGACCTGCGAGTTCCTGATCGGCAAGGACGGCACGGTGTCCTTCCTCGAGGTGAACACCCGCCTCCAGGTCGAGCACCCCGTGTCGGAGGAGATCACCGGCATCGACCTCGTGCGCGAGCAGTTCCGCCTCGCCGAGGGCGGCGTGCTCGACTACGACGACCCGGCGCCCCGCGGCCACTCCTTCGAGTTCCGCATCAACGGCGAGGACGCGGGCCGCGGCTTCCTCCCCGCTCCGGGCCCGGTGCACGTCTTCAAGGCCCCCGGCGGACCCGGCGTCCGCGTCGACTCCGGCGTCGTCGCCGGCGACGTGATCTCCGGCTCCTTCGACTCGCTCCTCGCGAAGCTGATCGTCACCGGCGACAGCCGCGAGCAGGCGCTGGAGCGCTCGCGCCGCGCCCTCGCCGAGTTCGAGGTCACCGGACTGCCGACCGTCCTCCCCTTCCACCGCGCGATCGTCGAGGACCCGGCCTTCGCCCCCGAGGGCGGCGCGCCCTTCACGATCTACACCCGCTGGATCGAGACCGAGTTCGAGAACACGATCCCGGCCTGGAGCGGCGAGCCCGGAGCGACCGACGAGCCGGCGGCCCGCCGGAACGTGGTCGTCGAGGTCGACGGGCGCCGCGTCGAGGTCACTCTCCCCGGCGACCTGGTCGGCTCGGGACCCGCCCGCGGGGCCGCTGCCGCCTCCCCGAAGCGCCGCGGCTCCTCCTCCGTCAGCACCGTCACGGGCGACTCCGTCGCCTCGCCCATGCAGGCCACCATCGTCAAGGTCGCCGTCGCCGAGGGCGACACGGTCGTCACCGGCGACCTGGTCGTCGTCCTCGAGGCGATGAAGATGGAGCAGCCGCTCACCGCCCACAAGGACGGCGTCGTGAAGGGCCTCGACGCGACGGCCGGAGCGACCGTCCCCGCGGGACACGTGCTCCTCCAGATCGTCTGAGCCCGTTCCGGGCCGCTCCCCGCGCGGCCCGGCGCGGTCGGCTCCTCGACGTGAGTGGTACCGCCGAGCGGGTCGCGTCGCGCTGCGGTCAATCGCTTCGCACGCGATTCCCGGTCGTGCGCTCTGCCGATGAAGGGCCGCACCCCGCGCGGCCCGGCGGAGTGGCGCGTCAGGTGACGATGTGCATGGCGCGCGCGGCGTCCGAGATCGAGCCGGTGAGGCTCGGGTAGACGGTGAAGGCCCGCGCGACCTGGTCGACGGTCAGGCGGTGCTCCACGGCGAGGGCGAGCGGGAAGATCAGCTCGCTCGCCTTCGGAGCGACGATGACGCCTCCGATGACGGTGCCGGAGCCGGTGCGCGCGAACAGCTTGACGAAGCCGTCGCGGATGCCCATCATCTTCGCCCGCGGGTTCGCGGCGAGCGGGAGCTTGTAGATCTCGCCCTGCGCGATGCCCTCCTCGATCTCGCGCTGGCTCCACCCGACGGTCGCGATCTCGGGCTGCGTGAAGATGTTCGCCGCGACGTTGCGCACCTCGGTCGGGTTCACGGCGTCGCCCATCGCGTGGAACACGCCGGTGCGGCCCTGCATGGCGGCGACGGAGGCGAGCGGGAGGAACGTGGTGCAGTCCCCGGCCGCGTAGATCGAGGGGACGCTGGTGCGGGCGACGCGGTTGACGCGGATGTGCCCCGACTCCGTCAGCTGCACCCCCGCGTCCTCGAGGCCGATGCCCGCCGTGTTCGGCACGGAGCCGACGGCCATCAGGCAGTGCGAGCCCTCGACGACACGTCCGTCCGAGAGCACGGCCTGCACGCCCTTCTCGGTCCGCTCGACGCGGTCGGCGCGCGACTTCGAGAGCACGACCATGCCGTTGCGCTTGAAGACGTTCTCGATCACGGCGGCCGCGTCGGCGTCCTCGCCGGGCAGCACCTGGTCGCGGGAGGAGATGAGGGTCACGCGGGCGCCGAGCGCACGGTAGGCGGAGGCGAACTCCGCGCCGGTCACGCCGGAGCCCACCACGATCAGGTGCTCGGGGACGGACTTGAGGTTGTAGAGCTGGGTCCAGCTGAGGATGCGCTCGCCGTCGGGAGCCGCGGTCGGGAGCACACAGGGGCTGGCGCCCACCGAGACCACGATCGTGTCCGCCTCGATGCGGTCGAAGTCCATGCCCTCGCCGCCGGCCGCCGTGGAGACGATCAAGGCGTTCGAGCCGTCCAGGCGCCCGTCCCCCTGGACGATGCGCACGCCGTGGTGCACCAGATTCGCGCGCATGTCCTCGGACTGCTGGCGCGCGAGCCCGAGCAGGCGCTTGTTCACCGTCGCCAGGTTGACCGCCACGTCCGGGCGCACCGGCTTGTTCTGCTCCGAGCGGGTGAAGAACTGCACGCCCAGGTCGGCGGCCTCGCCGATGGCGTTGGTGGCCTCCGCCGTCGCGATGAGCGACTTCGACGGGACGACGTCGGTGATGACGGCCGAGCCGCCCACTCCGACCCGCTCGACCAGGGTGACCTCAGCGCCGAGCTGCGCTCCCGCGATGGCGGCTTCGTAGCCGCCCGGCCCCCCTCCGAGTACAGCGATCCTCTGCGCGCGCTCGAACTCGTAAGCCATGCTTCCCATTGTCCTCTCTCACTGAGTGTTCGCCCAATCGCGGGGTGTCGGATCGGCCGCGGGAGTCGCCCTCCGCCGCCGCGCAGCCCGTCGGTAGGGTGGGAGGATGTCCGACCAGACCCTTCACCCCCTCGACGCCCCCGACGCCGATCCCTTCGAGATCGCGGCCCGCGCGGCCGCTCAGATCGCCGAGGCGACAGGGGTCGAGAAGCACGACATCGCCCTCACCCTCGGCAGCGGCTGGGGCAAGGCCGCCGACGCGATCGGCGAGACGACCGCGACGGTGGAGGCCACCGAGATCCTCGGCTTCTCCAAGCCGGCCGTGCACGGGCACGGCGGCACCCTGCGCTCCGTCCTGCTCCCCACCGGCAGGCGCGCGCTGATCATCGGCGCCCGCACCCACTACTACGAGGGCTACGGCGTGCGCCGCGTCGCGCACAGCGTCCGCACCGCCGCCGCGACGGGCGCGACGGTGATGATCCTCACCAACGGCGCGGGCGGCATCAAGGAGCACTGGACGCCCGGGACCCCCGTGCTGATCAGCGACCACATCAACCTCACCGCCGACTCGCCGCTCGAGGGCGCGACGTTCGTCGACCTCACCGACCTCTACTCCTCGCGCCTGCGCGACCTCGCCCGGGGGACGCGTCCGGAGCTGGACGAGGGCGTGTACGTGCAGTTCCGCGGGCCGCACTACGAGAGCCCGGCCGAGGTGCAGATGGCGAGGATCATCGGCGGCCACATCGTCGGCATGTCGACCGCCCTCGAGGCCATCGCCGCGCGCGAGGCGGGCATGGAGGTGCTGGGCATGTCGCTCATCACGAACCTCGCCGCCGGCATCCAGAAGACCCCCCTCAGCCACGAGGAGGTGCTCGAGGCCGGCCGCGACGCCGAGGACGACCTCGCCCGCCTGCTCGCCGGGATCACGGGCGCCCTGTGAGCGCCGACGTCCGGGAGCTCGCCGAGGCCTGGCTCGCCCAGGACCCCGACCCGGAGACGCGGGAGGAGCTGGTCGGCCTGCTGACCGCCTCCGACTCGGGCGACGCCTCCGCCCGCGCCGAGCTCGAGGACCGCTTCGGCGCCCGCCTGGCGTTCGGCACCGCGGGCCTGCGCGGCGCCATCGCGGCGGGATCCAACCGGATGAACCGCGTGCTGGTCTCGCAGGCCGCCGTCGGCCTGGCCGACTTCCTGCTGGCGCAGGGCGTCCAGCGGCCCGTGGTCGTGATCGGCTACGACGGCCGGAAGAACTCGCGCGTCTTCGCCGAGGACTCCGCCGCGCTGATGGCGGGCGCCGGCGTGGACGCGGTGCTGCTGCCCCGGCTCCTGCCCACCCCCGTGCTGGCCTTCGCCGTGCGCCACCTCGGCGCCGACGCCGGAGTGATGGTCACGGCGAGCCACAACCCGCCGCAGGACAACGGCTACAAGGTGTACCTCGGCGGCGCCGACGAGGGCTCGCAGATCGTGCCGCCGGTCGACTCCGAGATCGCCGAGCGGGTCCTCGCGGTCGCGCGGGACCGGCGCGTTCCGGAGCTGCCGCGCGGCGAGTACCGGCTCGCGGACGAGTCCGTGGTCGCCGCCTACATCGAGGCGACGGCCGCCGTCGGCCGCCAGTCCGCTCCGCTGCGCGTCGTCTACACGGCGATGCACGGGGTCGGCTGGGAGACGGCGCACCGGGTGCTCTCCGCGGCGGGATTCGACGAGCCTGCCGTCGTGGTCGAGCAGATCGAGCCCGACGCGGCGTTCCCCACGGTCGCGTTCCCCAACCCGGAGGAGGCGGGCGCCCTCGACCTCGCCTTCTCGACCGCGCGCTCCGGTCGCGCGCAGCTGATCGTGGCCAACGACCCGGACGCCGACCGCTTCGCCGCCGCCGTGCCCGACGCCTCCGCCCCGGAGGGCTTCCGGCGCCTCACCGGCAACGAGGTCGGAGCGCTGCTCGGCTGGCGCGCCGCCGAGCAGGCCCGCCGCGAGGGCCGCACCGGAGGAGCGCTCGCCTGCTCGATCGTGTCCTCCCCCGCCCTCGGTGCCGTGGCGGCCGACTACGGCCTCGACTTCGCCGAGACGCTCACGGGCTTCAAGTGGATCTCGCGCGTCCCCGACCTCGTCTTCGGCTACGAGGAGGCACTCGGCTACCTGGTGAACCCCGGGACGGTCCGCGACAAGGACGGCGTCTCGGCCGCGCTCGCCTTCCTCTCCCTCGCGAGCGCGCTCGCCGCCGAGGAGCGCACGATCGACGACGAGCTGGAGTCGTTCGCCGAGCGGTTCGGGCTCTTCGGATCGGAGCAGATCTCGCTCCGCGTCACCGACCTCTCCGAGATCGGCCGGATCATGGCCGGACTGCGCGCGACGCCTCCGACCGCGATCGGCGGGCTCGCCGTCGAGCGGAGCGAGGACCTGCTCGCCGAGGGCGGCGCGCTGCCCCCGACCGACGCGCTCCGCTTCTCCCTGGACGGTGCCCGTCTCATCGCGCGCCCGAGCGGCACGGAGCCGAAGGTCAAGCTCTACCTCGACGCCTGGTCGCACGACTCCGACGCCGACGCCCGCCGGTCGGCCGTCTCGTCCCGCCTCGCCGCCCTGCGCACCGGCGTCGCGGAGCTCCTCGCGTAGGTCCCCCTCCGGTCAGCGGGGCGCGCGGACACCGATCCGCTCGCCCCGCTTCCAGAGCCACTCCACCGGACCGAGCTCGAACCGGCGCAGCCACAGGTGCGCCGCGAGCACGACGACCGCCGCGATGAGCAGGAACGCTCCGACGGTCGCCGGGACGCGCCACTGCGCGGCGGTCACCGCCAGCCCGAGTCCCCAGCCGTAGAAGAGGGCGCCGCCGAGCAGGTTCTGCAGGAGGTAGGCGCTCAGGGCGACCCGGCCGACCTCCCGCGCCCGGCGTGCCGCCCAGCCCTCGGCGCCCCGGCGGAGGCAGGCCTCGGCGAGGGCCGCGAGCAGGCCGAGCCCGACCAGGGGCGCGACGAGGTAGCGCTCGGCGAGCAGACCGGCGGCGCTCCCCCCGACGCCCAGCGCGAGGTCGACGGGGAGGGCGAGGGCGCCGAGGACCATCATGCGACGGCGGAGTGACGCGCCCTCGGCGGCGAGGACCCCCGCCCGATGGAGGCGCGCGCCGAGGAGGAACATCGCGAGGCTGAGGAGCCCGATGAGCACCGGCTCCGCACGGAAGACGCCCGCGTTCTGCAGCCGGAAGAGGGCGAGGCCGAGGAACGACGCGTCCGCGTAGGGGCTCCGGCCGGTCGGCCCCTGTCCGGCACCGTCCGGACTCACCGCCACGAGCGCCACGAGCGCCGAGATCAGGACGACGTGCAGAGCGCCGCAGACGAGGATCACGCGGCGCTGCGTCGTCGGCCGGGTGAGCAGCAGCCAGGCGACGACCGCTCCGGTGACGGCGTATCCCATGAGGACGTCGAACTCCGCGATCAGCACGTAGTTGACCGCGCCGTCCAGGAGGAGGAGCGTCGCGCGCCAGAGGTAGCGGCCCGGCCAGCGCGTCCCGCGCCGGACCGCGGAGGCGTGCTGGATCGCGAGGCCCACCCCGAAGGCGAGGGAGAGGAGGGCGAGGAACTTGCCCTGCGCCAGCGCCATCAGCAGGAGCTGCGCAGTCCCGGCGGAGGAGGAGGTCTCCGGCGTCACCGGGACGGAGAGCAGTCCGAGCATCCCCCAGGGGTGGGAGAAGATCCAGATGTTCGTGCCGAGGGTCCCGATGATCGCGACACCGCGGACGACGTCCAGGGTCGCGATGCGGCGGCCGGCTCCGGCACGGGGTGGCAATACGGTCGTATTGGTCATGTCCGAGAGCGTAGCCTGCTCGAGCAGTCGAACGAGAGGGACGCCATGCCGGATCGGCGCGAGAGCAGGAGCGACATCCTCTCGGCGGTCGTCGCCGTCCTCTCGACCCGCGGGGCGGAGCACCTCAGCATCCGCACCGTCGCGGCCGAGGCCGGCGTCTCGGTGGGGGCCGTCCAGCACCACTTCCCGACGAAGCAGGCGCTGCTGGCCGGCGCGATGGCCCGGGTCGAGGAGCGCTTCCGCGAGCGGATGCGGAGCCGCCTGGAGGCCGAACCCTCGGCCGAGGTGCGGCTGCGCGTCTTCTGCGACGAGATCGCGTGCGTCGCAGACGAGGACGTGCCCGACGCGATCGTGTGGACCGCCTTCGCCTCCCGCGCCGGCACCGATCCGGAGATCCGCGCGATCCACACCGCCGGCTGGTCGCGCACGGAGGACGTCGTCCTGGAGCTGCTGCGCGCCGCGCATCCCGCAGCGTCGTTCGGCGCCGACGACGCGGCGCTTCTCCTCGCAGTCCTCGACGGCATCGCGGTCTCCCGCGCGGGCCGGCCCCTGCTCACGCTGTCGGCCGACGAGCCGGAGCGCTTCGCCCGGGCGCTCGAGGCGCTCGACGGTGCCTACCGGATCGGCGACGA